>NZ_JBYTDY010000013.1:0-142279 GCF_058791835.1 Paenibacillus sp. EB106-04-04-XG159
CTCTGTTAAACCGAGCTGAGGAAAATAAACCAACTGTTTTTGTTTTTTACACTGTCTACTTGACAGGTAGCACTTCACTCTTTAAGGTGGAGCGGCTTTTTTCTGCGCAAATGGATCATAACCGTTATCTATCGGCAATAAATGGAGAGGAGTGTCGGACTATTTCCAGTAAATAACATGAAACGCGCAGTTACTGTCATACGTAACGATGCAATATATAGTGAAAAGGAGCACAAAACCTACATGACTGGCCTACAGCAAGTGTTACAGAGTAAAGGAATGAAACGATTCTCGGTAATAGTTCTGCTTCTTGTATTTATTTATGCATTTAGAAGTATGATGAATTTGCTGCTAATCTTCTACATTCTGACTTACTTAATGAATCAACTCCATAAGTTCTTGACTCGCAAGATGAAGATTAAGACCAAGGCTGGCATGTTAACGACCTTAATTCTTCAGTACGCCATATTCATTGCGTTAATAGGGTTTGGTATATATAAGCTGATACCGAGTGTCCTAACGGAGTTGAAGCCTTTAGTAGATCAGGTAGTTACATTTTACGAGAAGCCGCTGCCTGTTGTTGAGAATCAATTCCTTCAGGACATACTCGCATCAGTCCAGAGCATCGATTTCTCTAAGTATGTGAATCAAGGGATGACATTCATGCTTAACCTCGTGAATAAAGTCAGTGCGGTGGGCATGAACATCATTATGGCATTGATTCTCAGTTTATTCTTCTTGTTAGAGAAGGATCGAATCAAGCAGTTCATTGATCATTTTAGAACGAGCAAGTTGGCTTATTTCTTTGAAGAACTGTGCTATTTTGGAAACAAATTTACACATTCTTTCGGTAAGGTGCTGGAAGTACAGGTAACGATCTCGTTCCTAAACTGCATCATGTCGTTATTTTTCCTGTGGATAATGGGCTTCCCTAATCTGGTCGCACTTGGCCTCATGATCTTTGTACTCGGCTTAATCCCGGTAGCGGGCGTGTTCATCTCTCTTATTCCATTATGTGCGATTGCCTTCTCGATCGGCGGTTTTAAGTTTATCGTTTATGTGCTTATTATGATTGCCGTGCTGCATTCATTTGAAACGTATCTGATGAACCCGAAGCTGATGTCAGCTAAAACGAAGCTGCCAATCTTCTTTACGTTTATCGTACTGCTGGTTTCTGAGCATTTTATCGGAGTGTGGGGATTAATTCTTGGCATCCCATTGTTTATCTTCGTGCTTGACCTGTTAGATGTTAAATTTGCGGACAAGTCTTTGGAGAAGATCAATAGTGCTCATTAATCGTAACGGTGAGAATGTACAAGAAGAATCACCTAGTTGTCCGAAATAGGCTCCAAATGAATAATAAAGATGTATGAAATGCGAAGAACCCTTGATCAGGCAAGGGTTCTTTTTTGATTTGCTGTACATGATGGCGATTGTGGTTAAATTGGAAGGAATTGCTTATTTAATCTCGAAAACGTATACATGAATGCTTTTAAAGCTATGGGGGTGTGCACATGAACGAGAATCACAACTACTTTATTACAGGTTTTCCCGGTTTTATCGCTAGTTTAATAATTCAAGGGATGTTGAAATGCGGGCGTCCAATCGAGCGTATGTACATGCTTGTACTTCCAGATCTAGTGCAGAAAGCACAGGATGAAATTGCATCCATTGCTGCGCAAGAAGGGGTGATGCTTGATTTATTTACGATCGTACCAGGAGACATTACGAAGCAGGAATTAGGTATTGATTCCGTACATCTTCCTATTATGAGAAAAAAGATCACGCATGTATTTCATCTAGCTGCAATATACGATCTAGCGGTGCCCTATGAAATAGCCTATCAAGTGAATGTCGTCGGTACTCGCAATGTCACGGAATGGGTACATGCATTGGACGGCTTAAAGAGGTACGTTTATTTTAGTACCGCTTATGTGTCTGGAAGACGTGAAGGGCGAATTCTGGAATCGGAGCTTCAGCATCAGGCAGGTTTCAAAAATCATTATGAAAGCACGAAGTATGAGGCTGAGGTAATCGTGAAGGAAGCGATGAGTCATATCCCAACAACGATCATTCGTCCGGGAATCGTCAGAGGCGATTCGAAGACGGGTGAAACGATTAAGTTTGACGGACCTTATTTTATGCTGAATATGATAGATAAGCTGTCCTTTCTGCCGTTCATGCCTTATATGGGAAAGGGAGAAGCCAAAGGAAACTTTGTGCCAGTGGACTATATTATTTCTGCTGTTCTTTATCTTGCGCATGATCAGGTAGGTGAAGGAAAGACTTATCATTTGGCAGACCCTAAGCCTTATCCGATGAGGGACGTATACCGAATGCTGATGAAGGAGTACTTGGGCAGAGAGCCCAAAGGAATGCTGCCGCTTGCAGCAGTCAAGCCATTCATGCAGCTCGCGATGATGCGAAAATGGCTGAGAGTGGAGAAGGAGGGGTTGGACTATTTTAGCTGCATGTCCAAATATGATTGCTCACAAGCGGTACGCGATCTTCAGGGAACCGGGATCCTATGTCCTGATTTTCAGGAGACAATTGCGCCAATGGTCTCTTATTATCGCAAGCACAAGAACGACAAGAGCAAGCAGCTAAACATTAAGTGACAACTATGCTTTTCAGAGATGCTGAATCGTGATAGAGACAACAAACAGAAACGCTAAATAACCTGCCACTAGGATGCAACAATTGGGGGTAGATATGGGACAGGAAGAAAGGTAATTCAGTAAAACGGACACTTTGCTGGTCATGTTGACGATTCTCGTTGAAGCAGGTACGATGGACAGGCATTCGAGTTCAGCAACGCGCAGGCTGCTTGCGTGAACTAACGAAAGGGGATACGGTCACATGAGCAACAAAGAAGTAATGGAACAGATCGATATGCTGGAATGGGAAACACGTTATTGGGACCAAGGGTATGAATTTATTGCGGGTATAGATGAGGTAGGCCGAGGGTGCTTGTTTGGAGATGTTGTAGCCGCTGCAGTTATTATGCCGAAGCATGTGAGCTTGGATGGAGTGAACGACTCTAAGAAGCTGACGGAGAAGAAGCGGGAGCTACTATATGAACAGATCATTAATGAAGCAGTGGCATGGTCAGTGGCGCGGGTAGACGCTGCAACAATTGACCGCATCAATATTAAGCAGGCCGCGCGCATGGCGATGAAGATGGCAGTCGAAGGCCTGTCCACATCACCTGATGCGCTGCTCATTGATGCTGAGCGAATTGATCTGCCGCTGCCGCAGGAAGCATTGGTCAAAGGGGATGCAAGGAGCCAAACGATTGCTGCTGCTTCCATCTTAGCTAAGGTGACACGAGATCGTCTATGTGCTGGAGAATGGGAAGAGATGTATCCTGGCTATGGAATAGCTGTGCATAAAGGGTACGGCACTAAAGCGCATTATGCGAAGCTGGATGAGCTTGGAGCAACAGATCTGCATCGCAGAAGCTTTCTTAAGAAGTGGGAGGACCAGCGAAATACGTTGTTTTAGTCTAACAGAGGAATGGAACAGTCTGATTCATATCTGATGTAATTAGGCGGAAAATGCTCTATGTATTTAGTTGATTCCCGTTTCTGCCGATAAATAAGTTAGACTTGTTGTGGAATCGGGGGACGAACATGAATATTACAAGCATGGTACGCGGTATGATGGGGGATGCGAAGCCCGGTGAAACACGCGTGCTGGAATTAAAGACCGGGCAGCAGGTACGCGGAATCGTGCAAAGTGTTTCGGAAAATGGTAAAGAAGCAATCGTTCAAATCAACGGTGTCGCAGTGCGCGCCGTATTAGAAGCACCATTGCAGCAAGGTCAAGCGACTTGGATGGTGGTTGAAGGTCAACAGGAAGACGGCGTCATTATGTTGAAGCCGTCAGATGGACCTAATGCGCAGCCGCTGCCGACCTTGGCGGATGCATTGAAGCAGGCAGGCCTGCCGGATGAGCCGTGGGCGCGAACGCTTGTATTAGAACTGCAGAAGAACGGGGTCCCGTTAACACGCGACTTCATGGAGCGTCTAGGTAAAGCGATGCAGCTGAAGCCTTCGGGAGTGCCATTGGAACAATGGATGCAGGCTGTTGCAGTCGCAGTGAAGCGTCAGCTGCCGTTAACAGCAGCTGGCATAAGCGGCCTGCAGCAAGCGATGTTCGGCAAGCCGTTGAATGAGCTGCTGACAGCGTTTCTGAAGGCGGGCGATACGCTGCAGGGCGGCGGTATGGCGAATACGGCGTGGAGTGGAGTGCTGAAGGAATCGCAAGCACTGGTGCGCACGCTGCTGGCGCTTATGCCTTCCTCAAGCGGCGGGGCAGGTGGAAGTGGAACTGCTGCGGGCTCGGCTGTTGCGGGGCAAGGTAGTGCGCTAAACGCTGGCGGTGCCGGGGCAAGTGCGCTGCCGCAGGGCGTGCAGGCTGTGCCAAGCGGAAGCGGGGTGCTGGCACAGGGCGGTACGACCACGCTGGCTGCGGGCAGCGCAGCCGCAGCGAATGCGGGGCAAGGTGGCGCGCCAAGCGCGGGAGCTGGCGCCACTGGTGGCGCGGCCAATGCGGCACAGGCGCCGGTGGGCAGCGGAGCGGCGAGTGTGCAGCCGCAGCAGGCAGCGGGCGAGCAAGCGCCGGTGGGCAGCGGAGCGGCGAGCGTGCAGCCGCAGCAGGCAGCAGGCGCACAGGCGCCGGTGAGCGGCGGAGCGGCGGGTATGCAGCCGCAGCAGGCAGCAGGCGCGCAGGTGTCGGCGGGCAGTGGAGCGGCGGGTGTACAGCCGCAGCAGGCAGCAGGCGCGCAGGCGCCGAGCACGCCCGCGACGCATGCAGGCGGCATGATCGGCCGCCTGCTGACGCTGCTCGGCGTATCGCACGAGCACGGCGTGCAGCGCACGCTGCTGCAGGGCAGCGCCGCGGCGCCTGCCCAGGCTGCGCCTGCGGCACCGCCAGCGCAAGCGGCAGCGACCGCCGGTCCGGCTGCGCCGGAGGCGGACGTGCCTGCGCAAGAGCTGCTGCGCCAAGCCGCTGCTATGCCAGCGGCCGCGCGCCCTGCCTGGGACGGTTCAATTAACCCGTCCCAGGCACAACAAACGCAAGCTGCGCCGCAAGGGGGCGCGCTTGCGCAGGAGTCGCTGAAGAGCGCGCTGCTTCAGCTCCTCCAGAGCGATAGCTTGCCTCCGGCAATACGCGAGTCCGCTCAATCGATTGTGCAGCAGATAACGGGGCAACAGCTCCTGCTGGCAAGCGATCGCTCGCAGCCGTTTGCGCATGTTACATTGTTTGTGCCCTTTGTAACTCCAGACGGGCAGCAAACGGCTGCAGTGCATGTGCAGGCGCGGCAAGGACGTAAAGGCGAGCTCGACGCCGGCAACTGCAGGCTGTGGTTTGATCTCGAGCTGAAGTCTCTAGGTCGGACGCTCGTTGATGTGAATGTCGTTGAGAAGCTGGTTGCTCTCAACATTCATCATCCGGATGAGGACATTCAAGATAAACTGCGTCTATTCCGCGGCGAGATTGAAGCAGGGCTGGAGCGAATCGGATATCAGATGTCGGCTTACCGGCTGCTCGATCTGCCGAAGAAGGAAGAACGCTCCGAACAAGCGGAGCGAATTATAAAAGATTACACGTCCGAGAGCTACAAGGGGGTAGATCTTCGCATATGAAGAACAACAACTCCAATAAACGCGCCAAAGCAGTAGCCCTCTCCTATAAGCCGGGTGAGACGGAAGCTCCAGTCGTTGTCGCTAAAGGACAGGGATTTCTCGCGGAACAGATCGTGGAAAAGGCCAAGGATCATGGTGTGCCTATCCAAGAGGATGCTTCGCTCGTTGAAGTATTGTCAAAGCTCGACATTGATCAGCAGATCCCGGGGGCGCTGTATGAATTAGTTGCAGAGGTGCTTACCTTTATATACAGGTCGGATCAACGTGCGGCATCGGGCTGGTATGATCATGAGTAATCACAAGGGTAGTGGAATGCGTCGGTCTTCACATACTGTGATCAAGTCTACTGGCAATGAGAAAGTGGCAAGAGGGAGAGAAGCGGAAGAACTGGCTGTGCAGCATCTGCTCGGTATCGGCTTGACGCTGATTGCAAGGAATTGGCGCTGTCGCGGAGGAGAGATCGATGCCATCATGCGGGATGGTGACGAGTGGGTGTTCGTTGAGGTCCGGAGCAGGCTGGAATCTGCTGGCTATGGTACAGCCAAAGAAGCCATTCATTCTAGAAAACAGCAGCGTGTCCGTCAATTGGCTGAGAGGTATGCAGCTTTGAACGGATTATATGATGCTGGATTGCGCTGCGATGCAGTTGCAGTCACCTTTCATTCCGATGGCAGAGCGCCAGTGGTAGAACATTTTCGAGCTGCCTTTTAATCGAGATAATTGAAGTGCATCTTGGATCGGAACAGTAAGAATTTCACCATCATCGCGTTAACTTTGTATAGCAATCCGCTAAATAAAGGAAAAACTGATTACATTTCGGGAATAGAAGGGTGATACGATGGATAAGCATCTGTTCTTAATTGGGGGAGGACCTCCGTTTCCTGCACATTCGGCCAAACGCTTTACTGAATTGCTCTCAGATCCGAAAGCTCCAGTAGCTATCTTAATAGTAGGGAAAGAAGGCTGGGAGCAACATATTCCTAGATACACTCAGGCATTGATCGATTGTGGAGTAGAGGAGTTTCGCTTCCTGCCGCTTCCTTCAACTTCAGTTGAGCAGGTGGTAGAGTGTATCAACAACTGTTCTGGAATTATTATTGGGGGCGGGAATACGAATCTGTATGCAGATTACATTGTAGAAACGGCAATTTCCGACTCTATTAAGCAAAAATATGAGGCAGGCATTCCAGTCGCGGGATTTTCCGCGGGAGCGTTGATCAGCCCGGCTACATGTGTAATTTCTCCTAAGGATAACGAGCAGCATGAATTTCAACATCGAAAGGGAATGGGCTTAATATGCAATGTAGTCATTGCCGTGCACTTTTCAGAGTGGGAAGAAGAAGGTCATCTGAGAGAAGCAGTCAGCCAATTCAGCGACTATGCCAACTATGGAATCGATGAAAATACTTGTGCTTATTTTGTTAATGGACAGCTTAAAGATACGGACGGCAATGGCGTATTCAGTATAGAGAATGATAGATTATCGAAAATAAATTAAACAGTAGAGGTTAAGATAGCAAATGTATTGCGTCAGATTTGAGGAATATGAGTAAATGAAAAGCGGTGTATATCCTGTGCGCAGGGATAAACACCGCTTTATGTTTATACTGTTCCGTTTGGCTAGCTGACAGCAGCTGTTTCGGCTCCGTTTTTTACGCTCCAATTATACTTTTATGATTTAGACCACTCATCATTGGAAATAGGACACCACTTTCCGTTATCAAAAGGTAGAAATGAATCAACTTATCCGTAAGTCGCTGCGTAATCATCGTCGATTTACAGTTTGCGCTTCGCGTTTGCCCCAATCCAGACTGCGATAGCGGATCGCTTCGACCGTATGCTCGGTCGTGATGCGTTCACTGCCTTCGAGATCAGCGATTGTACGGGCCAGCTTAAGGATCCGATCATGAGCGCGAAGGCTCAGACCGAGCTGCTCATATACATCGTTAAGCAAGGTGGATGCCTCATCTGTCATCTGACAGAAGCGTTGCAGCCATCTGCCCCTTAGCTCGCTGTTGAAGCGTATTGGTAGATTGCGATAGCGAATATGCTGACGTTCATGCGCTTCCATCACGGCTTGCCTCATCTCGGATGAGGAGAGCGTCTGTTTATGCCAATCCTGCAGCGGTGCTCTAGGCACGGTCACTTGAACATCAATGCGATCAAGCAATGGTCCTGACAGCTTGCTGCGATATTGATTGAGGCGTGCGGGTGTACAGGTGCAGGTCTGCTGATTGAATCCGTCATATCCGCACGGACATGGATTTAACGAACATGCCAGCATGAAGTGTGCTGGAAAACGATATACCGCACGGGCTCTGCCGATCGTTACGCTGTGCTCCTCCAGCGGCTGACGCAGCACCTCCAGCGCTTGGCGCGGGAACTCGGGCAGCTCATCGAGAAACAGCACGCCGCGATGCGCCAGGCTGACTTCGCCAGGCTTCGGAATGGGGCCTCCGCCGATCAGGCCGGCGGAAGAAATGGAATGATGCGGCGCGCGGAAAGGTCGCTCGCGCATCAGCCCGGAGCTTAGCTGCGTCCATTTTCCAGATACGCTGTACAGCTTCGAAACCTCCAGCGCTTCATTATCTGTCAACGGCGGCATGATCGTCGGCAAACGGCGAATGAGCATGGTCTTGCCGGTGCCTGGTGGGCCGGACAATAGAACATTATGCAACAATACCACGTATCGAAAATCCTCATTTTAAAGAGTCTTATCTAATGGATAAGGCTTTTTTTGTGCGGAAAATTCAGTTTTTGTGGAGGGTAATAATGGAAAGTGTCGAAAGTAGTATTAAACTATTTCAGAGGAGGATTATCAATGTTAGTTGATGATATCAAAGTTTACTGGAATCCTGATAAGACTGTCAATCATGTGGTGGCATCCACACAGGTGAAAATGGATCAGATGACCGTTACGAGAACAACAAAGGTTATAACAGGAGGAGAGTATATTGTCGCTCCTGTAAACCCACAGAAACTCAGACACAGGGGCAAGAAAGGTGTCGTTGTAGGGTTCATTAAAGAAGAGTGGGAACCCATCAAAGTTAAATTAAAGTTTACTGACAATAATCGAATCGGTAAAATTGATGTTCGTGATTTAGATGTTATATAGGAATATTCCAATAAGGCTCTCCGTCAACATGCAGGAGAGCCTTATGTATTTAACCTTAAAATTCATGCATATATCAGACAAACTAAACAATGCAATTATTCAATACTTCCACTTTCAAATTGCATAAGTATGGATATGTCTTTGATATTCAATGCGTGTGCGACCTTTTCTAACATCTCTAAGTTTACTTCTTGTCTGTTTGAACTACAGAGTTTGGAGATACGTGCTTGTGCAACACCTGACTTTTCAGCAAGTTCCATTTGAGTAATTCCTTTCTCCTTCATAACTTCCTTCAACTTTATTCTAATTCTCATCATTATTAAATTCCCCCTTGACATTATATGACCCTAAGCGTATATTATGAGTATGACCGCAAGCGTATATTTGACTAAGATTATACTCTTTATTTTCGGGAAAGTATATACTTTTCTGCTAGTTTTCTATTGCCAAAAAGGAGGAATTTATTATGGGGATTATTAAAAACGTTGTTGATTTTACGGTTGAGATGCAGCAGGCAAACACAGATGGTGAGAAGCTCATTGACCTCACTATTAATATGGGGGAGAGTAAGTTGGACTTCCTGAAATTGTGTGCTGTGTATGGTGGCGTATTAACGGTAAGGATTGCTGATTGGTACATACAATCTCAACAATCCCTCAACGAATTTATTGCTAACTTTTTTGATGGTGACTTAGACTCACTGTACACAAATCTTACTGACTACGCTCGTTATGTAGAGCATTACAACTATACTGTAACAGATGACTACAAGCCTATATTTGTTTAAGCGTAAAAAAGCCTAGTAAATTACCTACTAGGCTTTGGTCTTTTTCTATTAGTATTGACTTAAATATTTTGTATTTAGTATGATGATAACGGAATAAAAATTATTAATTATAGCATTTTACATATATAAAGTAAACATAAAATTAATGGAGGGTAAAACTTGCAAGACACAATCGTAATAACACAGGAACGAATGGCTGGATGGTTAATGTTTAACCGATTCCACAAGCTAGATGAGAGGATAGACTATAAAGATAGTACACGTAAAATATATATCTTTAAGGATTCACCTCTGCTAAGACAAACAATGCATAAATATACAGAATATAAATCCATGATATAGGGAAAGGGCGTTCAGAATAATTGGGGATCGAAACAAATTACAGGGAATTATATGGTGCGAAATATGTATCGAAAATGGAAAATCTCAAGAAACAAATTATTGAAGGTGATACAGACGATAATACGTTTAAAGTTATCGATATTGAAGCTGGACTTGGAAAGTCAGTTGAAACGAATCGAATCATCAGGGAGTATCTTCTGAGTTTCCAATTCGCTCAGTCTAATTTTAGTAAGACTAATCGTAAATTTTTGATTGTTAAACCATTTGCAAAAGATGTCCTTGATACAGAGAGAGCAATAGCAGGAGTTGATGAGCAACTTAATAACAGATATCGTCAATCTATAATTGGGATCACTAAAGACAACTGGCGAACTATACGATTAGACGAAGGCAAATTGTTGGATGCTGATGTCATTATCATCACGCATTCTCGGTATAAAATACTGTGTTCCAACACAGAAATGAGAGCATTACTAACTCAAGGTAGACATATCATTATCATCGACGAACGTATAGATTTTCCTAAATATACATTCACAAAAGAAACATATAAACAGATGGTAGGATTATTAGACACAGCATTGCTTAAGGATTTAGCTGATATCTGCTCTCCACTCTTTAACGAGATTAAACGTATAAGGGCGCTTATAGATAATAAAGAGTATAGTTTAAATGAGATAATTAAAGCTCGTCCCAAGTTTGGTAAAAAGGATCATTATAAGTTAGATAAGTTTATATCCGATGTGTACAGAAACATGCAATATTTAGACGAAGATGAAGATTATCTACAAGGAGCCAATAAAGTAAAGGATTTTATCAACTCTCTCAAATGTTTGTATCATAACGATTACTGTTACTATAACAATAATACTCTCACTGGCTGGAATAGAGATGATAAGTTATGGGGGCTTAATAATAACATAATTTTAGATGCCAACGGCAGCTTTGAAGCACTATACTCCTCAGATGATAAATGGCTTAATAAATTCGTTTTAAATAAACAAAGCAATATTGTCAATCACCGCAATTCAAGTATTACACAGATACAATACAATTCATCGGCCTCAAATATCAAAGCGAACGAAGAATATTACTTCGAGGAAATTGTAAAGCTTATGCACGATAAAAGGAAAAATAATGAAAAGACATTAATTGTCCTCCAAAAAAAGTTTGTAACGTCTCAAAAAGGTGACGGATCGTTTATCAATAAAATGAGGGAATCAGGGATAAATGACATCTTTATCGGATCTGAAAGCGAAGACGATATCCGTACAATAAACGATGAACGATATGCAGTAACATGGTTCGGTAACATCATAGGCAAAAATGAATGGAAAGACTTTAACCAATGTTGGATAATTGGAACTCCTAATATCCCATTACAGACGCACATCATTAATCTTGCACAATATTCTGGGCGAGCATGGAACATGAGTAGGAAGATAACCAGTCAAAAAGGTAAAGGATTTAAGTTTAAACATGATACTTATGATAAGATCAGGCAAGGCTATATAATTGGTGAGATATATCAATCAGTTAAACGTATCCAGCGTAATGAACAGCCAAGAGGTCAGATTTTTATCGTTAACAGTGATGAGACTATATTTAATAAGATTGTGCGACAACTAGCTAATATACGAATTACAGAGCCAATAAAAATCAATACTGCTCAGATTGAGGATAATCAGCCTACAACAGTCCGACAGGATGACGGAGCGATTGCAAAAAAGAAGCAAATCCTGTCTTTTATTCTGAACAGTAAGAGAGATTTAACCAAAGAAGAAATTGCTTTGCACGTCGATATACCAAAGTCTCACTTAAGCAGATACCTTAAAAAAAGCGATGCACTATTCAAAGGATATATTGATGCTAAACTATTCAGCATAGAACACCATAAGGTTAAATGGCAGTAAATTAAACTTTAAGAGTCCGACTGATACACAAGGAAACAAAAGATTCGCTTATCGCTCACTTTCGTTCAATTCGTATAAGGCATACGCCTATTACGTTGATATATCTATTATAGGAAAAGTGGCGAGTTTGCCATTAAACTCAATGAAAATATAGGTTTTTCGAGTGTGAAATTTTTAGACTTTTTATCGATTTTCACTGTTTTTTGGTCAAAACTCAGACTATCTATGGCGAGTTTGAAAGTTATAAATTAACCGAAATACGCATGTATTGCAGGAATCGTTGGAAATACCTGAGCGATAGCGAATGGTTTTTTAATCGATATAGTATCAGTCGGACTTCGTAAGTCTGTTGCTGCATTAAGCACGCAATATGAACGCTAGATAGGAACTATGGAGTACTCTGGAGATTACGAAATGCAGCTTGCATAATAAATTCATATCCATATAATATTTGTAAGGGGATAGAGAGCCATTATTTGCACTCTCTATCTTGTGTCTAACGCTTTACCTTGCGGTGCTTATCCTTTCTCGGAGGATAGGTACCGTTTTTCGTTTTGTATATTAAATCACATAAAATAGAGATGATAATATTAACATTAAATGCGGCCAAGGAGGACTAAAAATGAGAGAAGATACGAGTTCAAAATTTACTCAAGTTTATTCATTTACATCGAAGTTTGGTATGGTGAATGTGTTAGTGGGGAATAAAAATAAGCAAGACGTAATGGATGGAATACATAGGGCAGTTGCTCAATCAATGATAAACACAGGAGCTAATAAAGTATACAACCATAGTATAGTACATCATAAATAACGCTGGTGAATTGTATCGTTTACTCTAGATTAGTTTCCAAGGATTTTTATGATAATTCGAACATGGCGAATCACCATATCCGAATTTGAAAGCAAAGATACTCTAGTCAGAATTCTGAAGTAGGGTGTGCAAAATTTTGCACACCCCCACTTAACATTCTTTCTTCAGCCTTAACTCTCTCAATAACCTCTAACCAATACAAAGTCGTTTTGAAACGAAAAAGTCTATAGATATTGATAAGTTAGGTAAGATTTAGTTTGTATTGGAATGTAATTAGGTGTATTACATTTTGATGTGATGAGATTAGATGAATGACAGTTGTATAAGGTTGTTACATAATGTCACAATCCAAAATACGACTCTGGGACATCATGTCCTAGAGTTAGGTTTTACTTGAACCGACCATCAAATTTTTATTGAATAATACTGATCTATTAATTCATAGTTAGCTTACTGGATACATGATTATACACTTTTACTTGATTAGTGAAGTTCAGGGTGGACGTCACCATTTAATTGAGTAGATGTAAAGGTTAAGTCCAGTGCGCACCTAACCTTTAATTATTCGAGGGTGCAGGATAGGTTGTGATTGTGCGATGAAAGATAACGTTATAATGACTAGAGAACGGATGAAGTTACGAAGGATGTTTGATTAATACAAAACTCGTTAGTCCATATATTTATTGAGTTTTTTGATGTTTTATAATAAAAAATATACAAACTTACACATCTTAAAATAGCATTCAGTCCATAATTTTATTGAGTTTTTTAGAGTTTTTACATAATGCTATTTAAGGGAGCATGAACAGTGTGGACACTTAGAAACAGTCAAAAAACCCAATGATTATATAGGTTTTTTGACCGAACATGAAAAATCCTTAATATGAGGAGAAACTAGGTTATCGTGAATCACGATTTCCGAATAATTATAAGGACTCAAGTAAAAGAAGCTAAGAAAAAATATAGAGAAAAACTAAAAAGAGAAAAGGGCATAAAATAGGATTTTTTCATTAAACTCCGTATTTTACTGATTTTTATCTTTGTATATTCCTTATTTTATATTTATTTTATATTTCACTATATGATAAAACATAGATTTTTACTGAGTTCTATCGTCTATATGTTAATTTATACATAAAAATCGTAATGGTATATAAGGGAGCATGTATATTTAGAAAATGCCTTTCAGGCTATATATTATATGGACTGAATCAACTTTTCTGAAAAATCCTTAATATGAGGAGAAACTAGGTTATCGTGAATCACACTGTTTGAATATTTATAAAAAGCATGGTGATAAAATGAAATGATTTCGTTAGTCCATATATTTATTGAGTTTTTTGATGTTTTATAATAAAAAATATATGAATATACCCATCACAAAATATCATTCAGGTCATATATTTATTGAGTTTTTTGATGTTATTGCTTAATGCTATTTAAGGGAGCATGAACAGCTAATATACAAAGAAAAGAGACTTTACATGTCTTCCTTATAAATATAACAGCGAATTATAGCTAGGGTGAGATGCCTGGCACATAACTTAATATTTCATCCCATTATGGGAAGGTGTGAAACCTTTATCATCCGCAAATATGGACTTGGCTATTGCTGAGTCCTTTTTGTTTTGCCTAGATACAGTGAGGTAGATGATAAGGTGAGACGCTTATCCATTATAATTTGAGGATGATTAATTGATGAGTTTAGTAAAGAGTGCATTTAATGAGATTGTATACAGCAACGTGAAAGGTCAACTGGTGACAAATAGTCTCATGTTGTCGGAAGAATTTAGCAAGGATCACGATAAAGTTATTCGTGATATTAAGACTCAGATTTCAAAACTGCGAGAAGCTGGTGAGCAAGAATTTATTAACGCCAACTTTGGCGATATTAGTTATTTTGATAATCGTAACAGGAAGCAGAACATGATTGAACTAACAGAAGACGGTTTTGCAATTGTAGCGATGTCTTATATTACACCAAAAGCGATGAAGCTGAAGGTGAAGTTTATTAGTGAATTTAAGCGACTCCGAGAGCAGGTTAAAGAACAAAGTGGTTTGATTGACGAGATTAAACTATACGTCAAAAATGGAAACCAATTATCGTTAGATGAGTTTAATAAGAAAAGGTTTAGTGTTGGTCGCACAATTAAGACATTTGAGTATGCCGACATGAATGATTATGACTCACTAATTGATGATTTTAACTTGTATATAAGCAATCTAGATACTAAGACACGGATCAAACGTTGTGACAGTGCCATTAATGGGATTGAGCGTAGAATAAAGTATTTAGCTAATGAGTCAGTAGGCAATATTGGTCATTGTTATAATCTACAGCAACACATAATTAGTATAAAAAGCATGTCTAACATGATTGAGAATCGACGTAATGGTGGGCAAAAGGCAGCTCTCAAAAAAGAGAATAATAAACTAAATAAAAAGATGAGACAACTAGAGCCAGACTTTGAGGATTACTACATGATTAACTATGCACCAATATCCGAAAACAATTTATATGAAGATGATCTATCAAGTCCAACAGGCAAAAGAAAGACTAAAGTTTATAGACGTTGGCTTGAAAACTTTCCCTATGACGAATTACCTTATGATCCAAGCATTGATTGGAGTAAGCCAATTAGAATATATCTAGGCTTCACCCATAAGGAAAGATGTGACCTACAAAATCTACATAAAGGCATTATCGATACCTTGTTTAAACACTATGGATATGATGATTACATTGTCGAAGAAATGGACGTAAAGTCAAAGCGATTGGGAACCGTTAAGACTCACAGAGATGGAAAAATATACTGGCTCCTTCGTAATTGTTAGGAGAGGTAATATCATGAGCAAACAGATGTATCTTATTAGCAATGGTAAGTTTGAGTTAGTCGAGATGATTAAAGTAGATGGTAAGATTAAGATCATACATATTAACGATAAGTAAAATAATACTAAGCAAGAGAGATAAGTAATTTATGCCCATTAAGAAGGTGTGTGCAAAGCAATCATGTGGTAGATTGGTTGAGTCATCAGATAGATATTGCGATAAGCATTACATACAAGCGACAATGGATAAACGTGACCGTAATCGATGTTATGACAAAAATGTTAGAGATAAGAATGCAAGTTCTTTTTACCACAGTAAGCAATGGCAATCGATTAGGAAGCAGAGATTAGTTATTGATAATTATTTATGTCAGGATTGTTTGGATGAATATATGTTTAAAGCAGCCGATGTAGTGGATCATATCAAACCGATTGAACATTTCTGGGAGCTGAGATTAACGTCGAGCAACCTTAGATCGTTATGCCACATGCATCATAATCGTAAGACAGCTGAGGATAAGAAGAAATATGGAGGTAACAAGACATGAAGAAGGAACGGTTTGAACTTGCGTTTGATGAGCCGCCAGCACTTGTATTTATTCAAAGGAACCACAACACTAAGCCAGAGATATACCAAGATGGTGAAGAAGTAAAAGGAGTACGGTCGATCGTCATTCGAGCGGGGTCACAAGAACTAACGACTCATGAGATTGATTACGTGACAGGGCTAACAAAGGGGTAGGGGGAGGTCAAAAAGTTTTAAATAGCGATACTAGAGACCGCATCCCCTCTGTTTTAAAACAAAAACTCCGAATGTAAGATATTTTTCCGAAATCTAGAAAGGAGGAGGGACGATGCCAGCTAAACAACCAGTATCATTGTTGCTATACAAAAACAAATCTCATTTAACCAAAAATGAGATTGAACAAAGACTAGCTGAAGAAGCAGCAGTTAAACCGAAATCTGACAATGTAAAATGTCCGTCATGGCTTAAGGATAAGATTGCCAAAAAGGAATTTAAGCGGATAGTGACTGAGTTAATGGGATTAGAACTTATCTCAAACCTTGATGTTGACCTATTATCATTATATTGCCAAGCATATGCAAACTATCAAAAAACAGTTGCAGAAATGCAAGATCAATCATTATCAATAACAAAGTATGATAAATATGATCGTCCATACATGGTTGAAAATCCTCTTATTAAAATTCAGCTAAAATATTCGGACGAAATGAAGAAAATTGCTAGTCAGATGGGACTATCTATATCTTCACGCCTAAAATTAATTATTCCGAAACCTAAAAACGACAAGCCAAAGAATAAATTTAACGAGTTTATGAGTAATGGATGACGTTACAAAGTATGCTATAGATGTTATTGAGGGTAGGATTGTTGCAGGTAAATCAGTAAAAAAGGCTTGTCAAAGACATATAAATGACTTGAATCGACAGGGAACCAATGGGTTCTCTTTTTTATTTGATGAAAATAAAGCAAATCGGATTATTAACTTTGCTCAGACATTGAAATTGGTCGAAGGATCTGAAGAGAATCCATTAATCTTAGCTGATTGGCAAAAGTTTATTCTTGGTTCTCTGTTTGGATGGATACATAAGGACACAGGTTATAGACGATTTAGACAAAGTTATACCCAAGTATCAAGGCAGCAAGGTAAATCATTACTCAATGGTATTTTAGGTACATATTGCGCAGGATTTGATGGATACAAGTTTGGTGAGATTAACATAGCTGCAACAAAGTTAAAGCAATCGAAGATTGTTTACAACGAGATGGTTAAGTTCATTGAATCTGATCCTGACTTGGCAATCTATTTTAAGGTTAAAGATTATAAGTCGACCATTGAAGCACGTAATACTAAATGTGTTGTCAATGCATTATCTAAGGATAATAAGCTTGATGGATTTCGTTCTTTTCTTGCCATTCTTGATGAGTATCACCAACACTCAACGAATGATATATATTCAGCTTTACTTTACGGTCAACGTAATTTAAAAGAATGTTTAATGAGTATTATTACTACTGCTGGTGAGGACTTTAATAGTCCTTGTTATGACATGTACGGATATTGTCTTGATATATTGGATAATCCGACAAGTAATGAACAGTTGTTTATCTATATTGCTCAAATGGATAAAGATGATGACATCTGGAATCCTGATAACTGGATCAAGTGTATGCCAATGTTAAACGAAGACATGAAACAAACGATTATTACCGATGCGCATAAAGCAAAAGCAATAGGTGGTAAAGACTTAAGTACTTTTATGACGAAGGTATTTAACATATGGTGTACAAATACGGATGAAAAATTTGTTGATTTTGCAAAGTGGAAAGACAATGGATGTAATATGACACTCGAAGATATGCGAGGAAGAGAGTGTTATGTTGGGCTTGATTTAAGTGGTGGCGGTTCTGGCGATCTAATTAGTATAGCTTTTGAGTTTCCGTTAGATGATGGTAAATTTTTTATTGATTCTGTTAGTTTTATGACGAAAGAACACCTTGATCAAAAAATTGAAATTGATAATGCTCCTTATGGTAAGTGGGTAGATGACAAATTAATCATTTTGACTGATGGATATAGAGCAGATTATAAAGGGATTCTGCGTTATCTCAATGAAGTTCAAGACAATTATGATATTAAATATAAGATGATTTGTTACGATCCACATGGTATCAATATGATTATTGATGATTTGGACGAGTTTGGGTGTGATGTGGTTGAGATTACACAATCAGCAAGGAGCTTAAATGAAGCTACGCTTGATTTTAGATTATCGGTTACAGAAGGCTTAATCTTATATAATAAGCGAAATGAACTGCTTACATGGGCTGTTGGTAATGCCAAACTTGATTACAATAGTTTTGGCGAGTGTAAAATTGCCAAAATTAAAAACAAGAGAACTAAGCGAATAGATCCAGTTGATGCCGTTATCGATGCTCATAAGATGGCAATGTTACAAAAAGAGCGGGTTGATTTAAACGAATTTATTAATGACGAATACCTGGAAAAATTAGGTTGGTGAGTGTAGAATGAAAGATGGTGAAACAGATGGGTAAACTTAATGAAACAATCGAGAAAGTACAGGTAAAAAATAAGATTAAACCTTTTCTTCTATCTCATATAGAAGATTTTTTAATTTTAGGGGCAATTATCCTTATCATCGTGACAACTTTTCTGATTACCGTAGTTGCGTGGAACATTATTGCAGGAATGTATGTAACAGCGGCATTCATGTTATTGTTAGGTGTTTATTTCGCCTTTAATCCAGTAAATAGGAAGGTGGAATAGATGGGATTTGTGGGAAAAATGTTCGAACAGAGAAACATTAATGGCTACTCAAATCAAGAGTTTATGAGATTGCTTGGTATTAATGTTGGGAGTATTGATAGTAACAAATTAGGTGAAGTAACTTATTATACTTGTTTAAAATTGCTTGCTGAAAGTGTAGCAAAACTACCATTAAAACTCTACAAAGATCAAGGTCAAGGTTCCGTAAAGGCTACAAATCATCATCTTTATAGTTTACTTAAAACAAGACCAAATCAATATATGTCCAGCTGGAATTTTTGGGCAACGGTTGAGACCAACAGAAATCACTATGGTAATGCTTATGTATACATAGACACAAACAAAGGAAAGATCAAGGGATTATATATCTTACCTAGTGATAATGTGAAAATTTGGGTTGATGATGCCAAGATTATCAGCAGTGACGATAATGCACTTTGGTATATATACAAAGATAAAAATGGAATAGAGCACAAGTTGAATCATCTACAAGTTATGCACTTCAAAAACAGTGTTAGCTTGGATGGAATCACTGGTCTGTCAGTTCAGGATTGCTTAAAAACAAATATCGAAAACGCACAGTATGGGCAGAGATTCATTAATAATCATTTTAAAAGTGGGTTATCTGCAAAGGGTTTACTACAATATACAGGTGATATTTCTGACGAGTCCAGAAATAAGATGCAACAAAAGTTCGAGTCAATGGCTAGTGGTATTTCTAATGCGGGAAGGGTTGTTCCTGTCCCGTTAGGATTCTCATTTAGTGCAATTGAGACGAACATGGTCAACGAGCAGTTCCTTGAATTGAACAAGTATACCGCACTTCAAATTGCTGGCGCACTTGGCATTAAACCAAATCAGATCAACAATTATGACCGTGGAACATACTCCAACGTGGAACTTGAGCAAACATCCTTTTACGTTGATACAATGCTTGCGATTCTCACCATGTACGAACAAGAGCTAACATATAAGTTATTAACTAAATCCGAAAGAGATCAGGGGTACTCTTTTAAATTTAATGTTGATGCGATCTTGAGGGCTGATTTTAAGACTAGGATGGATGCTTATGGTACTGCAATTAACAATGGGATCATGACTCCGAATGAAGTTAGACGTAAGGAAGATATGCCTGACGACGAGAACGGTAATGAGCTTATTGTTAATGGTAATTATGTCAAAATGAAAGATGTTGGTGTTCAATATGATTCGAAAGTTTAAGAGTCCAACTGTTTTTATTAACAGATGGGATTTTTTGTTGTGCCTTAAAGGGGGTGATGGCAACAATGACAACCAAAGAAATACGTTACTTGGCTAAAGATATTGAGATTCGCGCACAAGAAGATGGCACAAAGACAGTTTCTGGCTATGTCGTGAAATTTAATATGCGTAGCGCACTTATCTATGGGGAATTTTATGAAAAAGTAGCACAAGGTGCTTTCACGAAAGCCCTACAAGAGAACACGATTAAAGCATTATGGAATCATCGTACTGATTTTGTTCTCGGATCTACGAAGAATCAAACATTGCGCTTGGAAGAAAATGATATTGGATTACGATTTGAATTGGATCTACCTAACAACAGTTGGGGTAATGATGCTTTTGAATCTATTAATCGTGGTGATGTTGACGGTGTAAGCTTTGGATTTACCGTAAGAAGTGATACTTGGCAATATATACATGCAGAAGATGTTTATGAACGTACACTACTGGATGTTGATCTATATGAGATTTCACCGACACCTTTCCCTGCGTATCCAGATAGCGAAATTGGAAAGAGAAGCTTTGAAGGAATCCCTGACACTAAAGAGCAACGAATGTCGAAGAAAGCATCTGAATTACAAAAACGAAAATTGTTAATCGAGTTGGAACTTTAATTTATGAAGTTCTTTTTTTATGCCCAAATCTAAATTTTATATCCGAAAGGTGATAAGTAAATGAAAAAAATCGATGAATTGATGCAAGAACTTAGCTCTATCAAAGAGACAGTTCGTTCACTCCTAAATGAAGACAAAGTAAATGAAGCAGAAGCAAAAATGGCGGAAGTGCGTTCGCTAGAGAAGAAGATCGATCTACAAAAACAAATTGACGAAGACGAAGTGAGAGAGGTTGAAGCTAAAATGGAAAAAGCAAATACAGAGGTTCGTAAGGAAAGTAAGACTGAAATGCAATATCGTGCAATCGCAAAGGTTCTTGGACGCAAAGAATTAACACCTGAAGAGCGTGCATCTATCAATGTTACAAATAGCGGTGCAGTAATGCCAGAAGGTTTCGTTGCCGTAATTGAAACTTTGACTAAAGGTTTCCCTGCTCTGAAAGCATATACACATGTTATTCCGGTAACAACTAACACTGGTAAAATGCCTATTTCTAATGGTTCTGCAACTCGTAAGCTTGCAAAACTTGCAACAGATACTGAGATGGTCAAAGAAATGGTTACTACTTCTCCTGTTGAGTATGCTGTTGAAGATTACGGTAAATTGTATCCAATTGAGAACGCCGTTCTTGAAGATGCAGGTGTTGAACTGTTTAATGGCTTGATCGCTCCTGACGTTGCTGAATGCTCCGTTAACTCTGAGAATGAAGCAATTATCAAAATTGTTAAAGATAATGCTGTTGCTGGTGCTACTGGTACGGATCATAAGGCAATCACTAAGACTCTTAACACAAAGATTGTTCCTTCCTTGAAGGGTCGTACTATCATCCTAACTAACCAAGATGGATATGACTATTTGGATGGTCTAACAGACACTCAAGGTCGTCCATTGTTGTCCGATAGTCTTGCAGTTGAGGGTGGTAAGACCTTCAAAGGTCGTGAAGTTGTCGTAATGGATAACGCTGATCTTGAGCCTACAACAGCAGGTAAGAAGCCATTTTATGTCGTTAACCTGTATGCATTGGTTAAATTTTTTGACCGTAAACAATATGAGATTGCTACTTCCACAGAGGCTGGTTTCACTTACAATCAAACTCTAGTTCGTGTAGTAGAACGCTTTGACACTGTTAAAGGCGATAATCGCGCGAATTTCTTTATTGAATTGTAATCAACTTAACAGTAAAGGTTGTGATTCCTCATGTTGTTAGATGAGTTGAAACAATACCTGCGAATTGATTATGAGGATGAGGATTTATTCCTCTCCTCTTTAATTGATATTGCTAAAGATTACTTAAAAAAGGGAACAGGTAAGGTATTTGACAATAATAACCCAAAACATAAATTAGCAGTATTCCTGTATTGCTCTCATCAGTATGAAAATAGAAATCCTGTTGTCACAGGCACTATAACTAAAACGCTTGAATATAGCCTACAATCACTCCTATTTCAGATCGAATGGGAGATTGATGAATAATGGGAGCAGGAAAGTTAAAACGCAAAGTCGAGCTGTGGGGAAAAGTACAGTATAAGAATAAACTGAACGAATGGGATTATAAACCTGATAAGATTAAGAATATTTTCGCTGAAATCATCCCACAAACAGGTAACATGCAACGACAACAAGGGATTGAAACAATCATATCTAAGACCACTCATAAGTTTATTATTCGTTATCGAAGCGGTATTAATATCACACAAGATGGTAAAGACATATCACATGGAATGTGGTTTAAATTCCGTGAAAAGCGTTTCGATATCCTATATATGATTGATCCTTATTTTAATCAAGAAAAATGGGAGATATTCTGCGAGGAAGTGATTGAATGAGTGATGGATTAGATTCACGTGAACTGGACACATTTATCAAGCAAATGTTGACAGTTGCTGAACGAACCATGGCTAAGGAAAGTAAAAAGTTTATGATGCAAGAGGGTAATAAACTGAGGTCTACAACAAAGAAAAAAGCTAGGCAAAAGGTGAAAAAGCGCTCAGGAAACTACGAAAAAGGGATAAAACGTGGCAAGGTATATAAATATCAAGGTGAAGACTTGAGTATTCGAGTTTATCATGGATCTCCTCATGCTCATTTAATCGAACATGGACATAGAATCGTTGGTAGAGATGGTAGTGAACATGGGTTTAAAAAGGGCTTGCATGTTTATGAGGAAGCTGGACGTGAATTCGAAAATCAGTTCGTAAAAGATTGTGAGCAATTTATTGATGACTTGCTAGATAAGGGGTTAAATTGACGTGTTAACTCTTAGCGATATTGCAATAGCAATCAACGACAAATTAACTGAGGTATTACCTCATATTAAGATCCAAACTAAAGATATATCTGAAGGTTTCGAGCGTCCTTGTCTATATGTTGATTTTGAGAATGTATCTAATGCAGCTTTCGGTGCAAGCGGACGAGAAAGACAGATACATGTGATTATCTATTTTTTTTCAAGCGATAGGTATCAAAACAAAATTGAAATACTTGAAACCCAAGAAATACTAGAACAAGCCTTTACTGGTCATCTCGTGATCAAGGAAGGTTTTTTTGTTTATCCATTTGAGGTAAATAGTACAAAAGTAGATGGCATTTTACAATTTTCATTCGACGTTCATTGCATCGAAATTGATGATAGCGAAATTGATAGTGAAATTGGCGAGGATATGGAAGAACTAACAATAAATATTGTAAAGGGGAATTAGATAAATGGGTATTGGATTACCAAAAATCGAGATTAATTTTAAACAGTTAGCGGCTAGTATTGTATCACGTTCTACACGTGGTATCGTTGCTCTAATTGTTAAAGATGACACTGATACGACATTCAAAGTTAAAGAATATAAGAGTTCTTTAGATGTTGAAGAAACAAAATTTACATCGGCTAATGTAAAGCATATTAAGGATTTATTTTTAGGAGTACCAAGTAAAGTCTTTGTTGTACGTGTAGATGAAGATAGTCAAAATGCAGTAAGTGAAGCTATAACTGCTATTGGTTCACGTAAATACAATTGGATTGGACTAGCTGAAGGTACTACAACAGAACAGCAAGCTTTAGTTACATATGTCAAAGAGCAAGAGAACAAAGGTAAGAGTATCAAAGCAGTTGTCTACAAAGCAACTATTGCTGATTGTATGCATGTGGTTAACTTTGCTACAGAATCGATTACTTTTAAGGATAATACAACTGTCACTGGTGAAAAGTATGTTTCTCGTTTGATGGGTATCCTTGCAGGTCTTCCGATGACGCAATCTGCCACTTATCTGACATTACCAGAAGTGCTTTATGTGTCAGAAGTAGAAGATATTGAAGTTGAAATTGATGCTGGAAAACTTGTATTGATCAATGATGAGGAAACGGTTCGTATTGGACGAGCTGTCAACTCTCTAGTAACACTTGGTCAAGATAAAACTCAAGACATGCAGAAAATCATCATTGTTGAGTCGATGGATATTATTCGTGAAGATATTTACAGCACATTCAAAAATGAATATCTCAGCAAATACAAGAACAAATATGACAATCAGGTATTGCTTATTAGTGCTGTTAACTCCTATTTTGATGCTTTAGCAAGTGAAGATATCCTCGATATTAATTTTAACAATAAAAGCTTTGTAGATGTGGAAGCGCAACGTGCTGCATGGCTAGCAATTGGGAAGACAGAAGCGGCTGAATGGGATGAATACAAAGTTAGAAATCAAACATTTAGAAGTAACGTTTTCTTGGCTGGAAACATTAAGATCCTTGATGCTATTGAAGACTTTAAATTTAATATCACGATGGAATAGGGGAGTGGATAAATAATGAACAAAGGGAATCAAGTACTTTCAGGTACAGATGGTATGGCTTGGCTAAACGGTGAGGAACTACTTGAATTGAATGGAATTGAAGCCAAGATAACTGGTGAGTTTGAGGACGTTAATTTTTGTGGCGATTACGCAACATATAAAAGGTATATTGGCTGGACTGGCGAGGGGACTTTGAAGTTTAAAAAAGTCAAAAGTCGAGGTGCTAGACTTATGGCAGATGCTTTTAAAACAGGCGTTATGCCAGATATCAAAATTATTAGCAAACTGACTAATAAGCAAACTGGGAAGTCTGAACGAGCAGCTTTAATGGGTGTCGTCTTCAGCGAATTTACTATTGCATCATTCGAAAACAGAGCACTTGTCGAGGAAGAATTACCATTTACTTTTAGTGGCTATGATCCTATTGAATTAATCTAAATCTAAAATATTCGGAAATTTGATAAATGTCGGAGGTGCAATCATGGCAAACGAAAGAAAAAAACTTAGTTTGGCTGATTTAATTACGAAGAAGATTGAAAAAGACAAAAAGCGGGCTAATGTAAAACAGTTTTATGTCAAATCGCTAGAAGGAGAGATTACACTACAATTACCTCCTGAAGAAGTTATTTTTGAGGCGATGGATAAAATCAAAGACGAGACCTTTGTAAGTATTATGTCGGCATATGTTCTACTAATTTACAATTCCATCGAACTATTTAGAAATCCTGAACTTCATAATGAGCTTGGCATCGTTGATCCTTATGATGTAGTTAGTCAATTATTAGATCTTGAAGAACGTCTTGCCATTGGTGAAAAAATTATGGAAATGTCAGGCTTAAATAAGATTGATACAGTCGCAAAAAACTAATAGAGCATGATCCCGAATTGCAATTAATTGAATTTTGGATGCTTCGTGGTCATGCACCAGAGTTAATCATCAACGCAACATATTTGGAAAAAATGTTCTATTCTTTGTTTATGCAAAGATCTCTAGAAGAAGAAGCAAGGAAATATGAAGCGATGTTTAGTGGCAGGGCGAAATAAAGCCCTGTCTTTTTGTTTTATTAAGGATGTGATGTGGTGTCAAAAACAATTAATACAATCCTTCAATTGAAGGACAGGTTAAGCGCTCCAATTAAAAAAGCAAGCGAAAATGTAAAAAGTATGACAAGAGAAACGAAACGTGCAACTAATGTGATTACCAATTTCGCAAACAAAGCTAATGAAGGTTTTTTAAGAGTTGCTAAATTTACAGCAAAATCTCTAGCAACTATATCTGGTGCAGTTACAGCATTAGCAACAGGCGTAGGATTTAAAGAAGCTATGGATTTAGAAGGTTATAGGCTCCAACTCGAAACTGCTACTAAAGACACCAAAAAAGCTGCTGAAATCATGAAATACTCAATCGAATTGGCTAATAAAACACCATTTGAGGGTGGTGAATTGGTTGAAGGAGCAGCAAAACTTGAATCAATGGGTTTATCAGCTAAAAAATGGTTACCACTAATTGGAGACATGGCTGCTGCAACAAATAAACCATTTGATCAAGCAATTGAGGCGTTTATTGACGCTCAGACAGGTGAGTTAGAACGTCTCAAGGAGTTTGGTATTACAAAAGCCAAGATTGCTGAAAAAGCAAATCAAATGTTTGCAGGTCAGGAAATTGTGAACCAACAAGGGCAAATTGTAAACTTTTCAAAGTTTAACGATGCCATGGTTGCCATTATGCAAGATCGTTTTACAGGCGGCATGGAAAAGCAATCCACTACCTTAAAAGGTATATGGTCAACTGTCACAGGTGTTACAAAATCCGCAATGTCAAAAATTGTAGGTATCTCAGAGGACGGTAGTATTCGTCAGGGCAGTATTTATGAGACGCTAAAAAATAAAATTGCATCTGTTGGAGATACACTCACGAAATGGCAGAACGATGGGACACTAGATAAAATCGCTGATAAAGTAACCAATATTGTTACAACTGCGATTAACGGACTTGGAAATGCTGTTAAGTGGTTGAAAGATAATATGGATTGGTTACTCCCTGTAGCTACTGGACTATTGAGTACGTTCATTGCCTATAACATCATCTCAAAAGTGGCAGGGTTTATTAAAGTATTGACCACAGTAATAAAGGGTGTGACTGCAGCACAAGGGGCATGGAACCTTGTCATGAAAATGAATCCAATTGGTTTAATTGCTACGGCTATAGGTTTATTGATAACAGCAGGGATCATGCTGTGGAAGAATTGGGACAAAATTAAGGTCAAAGCAACCGAGTTATGGAATTGGATTAAACAAACTTGGCAGAACTTAAAGCAAAGCACAGTAGAAATATGGACGAGCATATCCGAATGGCTTAACTCTTTCCCTTTTGGTCAAACGATGTTAGAAACTATTAAAAACACGATAGAAAATGTGAAGACAATATTCAATGGTATCGTGGACTTTGTTAAGAACATATTCGCTGGTAATTGGTCAGCGGCGTGGGATGGAATAGTCCAAGCCTTTAAAGGGACGTTCAGCCTAATTGCTGATTTCGCAAAAGCGCCGATCAACTTCATAATTGACATGATAAATGGATTGATTGAGAAGGTAAACAGTCTCAGTATTACCATGCCTGAGTGGGCTGGTGGCGATACATTTGGTGTTAACATTCCAAAGATACCTAATTTTAAGACGGGGACAAGCTATTTTGGCGGTGGCTTAGCACGAACAGATGAGCATGGCGGGGAAATAAAAGAATATCCAAATGGTACAAAGATAATTCCACACGACTTGTCCAAGCGAATGTTAGACGGTCAAGGTGGTATTAATGTTAATGTTACCATTCAGGGTAATGTAATAGGGAACGAACAGTTTGCTAATCAAGTGGGTGACCAAATTGTACGTAAGCTTACATTAGCTATGGGTAACCAATAATAGGAGGGATATCATGGACATTGTATTTAGTGCTAACAACATGCAGGAGACTTTGACATTACCTATCATCCCTCCTGATTTTAATTTCAACATTCCAAGGAAGAATGAAGAGTTCGAGACGATAGGTCAAGGGACATTAAACCTTATTGGCTTAAGAGGGTTGAAGACATTAAGTATTTCGTCTTTCTTTCCGCTTAAGTCCTATCACTTCGCAAAACATAAGAAGGATGGATGGGGATGTGTTCGCTTTTTCAACAAATGGGCGAATAAGCGGCTGCCTATCCGCATCATTGTGACAGATAACAAGTCAAATGAGATTTTGAATATGGCTTGTACCGTAGAAAGCTTTACTTATGGCTTAGATCGTGCGGGGGATATCGCTTATACACTCGATCTAAAAGAATTTGTATTTGTGAAGGTGACGTGATGCATGAGCTTATTCTAGTGCAAGGGAAGACAAAGAAGAACATCACACAAATAGTGGGTAATTTGACTTGGTCAAGCAATAAGGACGCACTTGGCGTTGAGCTAAGTTTCGACTATGCCTATAACGATTCGTTGCACTTCGAAAAGTATGACTTGATTGAGATGGGTGATCATGTCGTACTAATGAATGACGGTAAGGTAATTAGTCGCTTCGTCGTCGTTGCCGAGAGTATAGGTGGTCGTTTTGGTAAGTCTTATACATGTTTTGATTACTCATGGTATCTCAATAAGAATGAGACCGTGATCCAATTCAAAAAGGCTTCTGCAAGCCAAGCAATTGCCAAACTGCTGGATCGTTTTGGAGTTAAACATAAGATTACACCAATCAAGACATTGATTACAAAGATTTATAAAGACATGACGGTTAGCGATATTATCAATGACATTCTAGAGCAAGCGACACAAGAAACAAAAATCAAGTATCGTCTTGAGATGAACAATGATGTATTGACCATATCAAAAATGAGTGATCTTGTTATAAGCCCAAAGGTTAGACTTAGCAGCAATACACCGTTAATACCTATCACATCGGTGTTGGGTAGTCCTTCACGTTCTCGAAGCATTGAGGACATGAAAAATAATGTTATCGTCGTCAACGGTAAAGATGACTCAAGCAAGATACTCGCACCCTTAAACGATCCAAAAAGCATTTCTAAGTATGGACAACTTACCGAAGTAATAACAGCAGATGAGAAGAATGAGTCACAGGCTCGCAACATTGCCAAGAACACGCTTGCTGAAATGAATCGAATAAAGGAAACTGTATCCGTCGAATTGTTGGGTCATGATGATGTGAGGGCTGGTAGAATCTTAGCAATCAAAGAGCCTGTGACTGGTCTTTCAGGTAACTATCTGATCGTATCCGCAAGCCACACGCTAAACAATGGCATTCATAAGGTTTCTGTCGAATTGGAGGCAGTATAGTGGAGTCATGGGATGTTCAGTTAGCAGGGATGTTCAAGGAGCGTAATAACCAGAAACAAATCGGCGCAACAAAAGCCGTTATTATCGATCCATTACCTAACCTTCGAATTGGGTTGGGTGATGAAATTATCTTAGACATGGATCAATTGATCGTTGCTAATCGGGTATATCAGCTTTCTTTAAAACAAGGGGATGAGGTTGTGCTAGTGCCGACCGCCAACGAACAACAATTTTATGTTATAGACAAGGTGGGCGTGTAATGTTCCCTACATTTAAACTAAACGACGAGGACACAGTAACTATCGAACCAAAGATGGGGAAGGTGTTCCTTTTTGATTTTAACGAAAAAAGGCATGTTCTTCGAGACGGTAAGCCTGTTCAGGCTACCTATGAGGAAGCTATAAAACAATGGCTCACAATGCTTTTAATTACCGAGCCTGATAAGTACAGAGTATACAAAGATACTTCATTTGGGATTGCTCTCGCTCACTTCATCAGTCGCCGTGATCTACCAGTTGGTGTGATTCTAAGTGAAACCAAGCGACAAATTGAAGAAAAAGCCTTGCTGCATCCAGAAATTATAGAAGTCGATGAATTTGATATCCAACGTAGTAACGGTATTGCTGAGATAAGCTTCAATGTTACTACTAAAAAAGGAGCGACAATCCATTTTGAAAGCGAGGTAAAATACAGTGGATGATATGCTTGCTTTCCTCTTAAGCAATATAAGTGATGAGTACGACAAATCGGAAGGATACCTAGTCCATGATCTATTGGAATCAGTATCGCTGCTACTTGCTGAACAAAATGTAAAGATAGAGAATGTCGAACAACTTATCAATGTAGATAATCTGTCAGACGGTCTACTTGAAGCATTTGTGTCACAGCGCAAGGGAATAACAAGGACGAAGGCGACATATGCCAAAGGACAACTGTTTGCTGTGGGCAATGGGGAGATTACAAAGGGAGACTTGTTCGAGACCAAGAATGGTGTGCAATTCGAAGCACTTGAAACGGTGATGATTACAGGTAGTGGAACTGTTAATATACAAAGCGTTAAGGCTGGATCTGCTGGAAACGTATCAGCCAATCAGATTATACAAATGCCTGTAACCATTGCTGGCATTACGTCTGTGACGAATCATAACTCAACTGTGGGCGGTTATGAGGAAGAATCAGACGAAAGCCTGAGAGAGCGCTATTACATTGCTACACGCACGCCGCCAACGTCTGGAAACATATATCACTACTTTCAATGGGCAAAAGAAGTATCAGGCGTAGGAGATGTGAAGGTGTTTCCTGTTGCTCGTGGTGACAACACAGTTGAAGTGGTTATTATTGACCAAAATCGGCAGCCAGCTGCTGCAGAACTCGTGGAACGGATACAGGCATATATCGATCCAAATAGCGAGGGACTTGGCAACGGTCAGGCACCGATTGGGGCGAGATGCTATGTTATTTCCGCTGAATCATTGGCAATTAACATTGCTGCTACCGTTACAAAGTCGGTTGGCTATGATGAATCAACGGTTACAGCAAATATCAAAGCATCGATTATCAACTACTTAAGGAGCATTGCCTTCAAAACTTCATACGTAAGTTTTGCAAAAGTAGGCGAAGCTTTGATCAATGCTGAAGGCGTAGAGGATTATTATGGGCTTACAGTAAATGGTGGAACAGCAAACGTGGTAGTTAATGAAAAGCAAGTAGCGGTGCTAGGAGGTATTGCGCTTGGATAAAATCACAGCGAACATGCACAAAGTGATGCGACAAGATCCGTTAACAAACGAACTAAGCGGATCAATTGGTCTATCTATAAGTAACTTTGACGAGCGAATCGATATGTTTAAGATGCAACTGGACATTGATACGGCAACATGGGCGCTAGATGTATATGAAAGTGAACTGGGTATCCCGATTAATCATACTAAACCGCTCGATCAACGACGAAGTGTAATTAAGTCGAAGTTGCGTGGGAGCGGAAATATAGGAGCTGCACAGATAAAGCTTGTAGCAGACTCATTTACAAACGGAAACGTAGAAGTATCTCTTGATACAGGCATTGTAATTGAATTTACAAGTCTATTTGGTGTTCCTACTGCTTTAAATGATTTGAAATCTGTATTACGGACTATTGTTCCAGCACATTTAAATATCAACTATGTGTTTAGATATGTCTTATACAAAGATATCAAGTCTCGCTTATACAGTGAATTAAAAACAAAATCATACAAAGAACTATTGAACGGAGTGGTATAGATGGCAGCGACACAACTTTATAATCTGCCGCTTATCGACGAGAATAACACAGCCGATGTACCTAGAGACTTTAACGCATTATCACAAGCGGTTGATAAAGCAATCAGCGAAGCGGTAAACGGCATTGAGGTCACACCAGAGAGCATTGGTGCAGCATCAAAGAACGAATTTGACGCTCATATAGCTGATTTAACTTCACACGTACCGTATGTAGTTGCAGGTGGTACGGCAAATGTGTACACAGCATCAATCACTACCCCACTTACTGGATACGTTGATGGCATGGCACTGGCAGTTAAGATCAACAATGCAAACACAGGAGCGTCCTCAATTAACGTAAATGGATGGGGAGCTAAACCAATTAAGCGATCGAATGGCTCCGATATGCTCAACGACATGCTTAAAGTAGGATTGGTTTACACGCTTCGATACTCTGGAACGGCTTTTATCTTACAGGGTGAAGGGGGTGAGTATGGGACAGCGCAAGCCCAGCACGTCATACGACCGTACACTATCGGGACGGACAGCGGACTTGTTGAGGGCTCCCTTCTAGACTTTAGAACATCCAATGTTTCGGTCAGTTCGTCAAAAATAAAAGAGGTTGACGGACTAAACAAGACTATCCAGATAGCGCCGGGATCATCGGCTGGTATCGGTCCCGATACGACGTTTGCAGCCAAGGTTGATAACTTATCTCCAGATAACGTAAAGCACGGGGTCAAGGTGGGGAACTCAGCAGCTACAGACCCTAAGCAGTACATGACAGGCACATACACGAGCGACGGATCTATTGCTGCAGACTCAGTGCTTAATGCACGAGTAGGCTATACACAAGGTCAACGAGTCGTAGGGAATATTCAACACAGGTACGTAGGCGGCGGTGCAGGTCAGGCTAAAGCGCACTATGACACAACAGCGCCCGCAGAGTCTGGGGCGTTTAGCGACGACGGGAAAATATACGCTTACCTTCAAGCAGCCAGCACCGCACGCATATGCTACGACGGGGGGACTTTCATTAGATCGGCGCAACCAGACTTAGTGCCGAGCAACATTCTGGCTGGCAAGAACATCATGGGCACGGCTGGGAACATACCAGTTCTAAGTGGCGTACGAAACGCTCAAGGCACAGCAAGATGGGGTGACGGAGCCCTAGCCGTGTATACAGAACGTGGCTATCAGAGCGGAGGAGCTGGTGGCGGCGAGATCAAGGTGACACCAGCTCAATTACAAGCCGCAGAAGGTGGGCTGAGACCTCAATACATCCAGTCAGGCATTGGTATATTTGGGATTACAGGAACGTTACAGCCTAGGCTTTACGCAGAGGGCACAACTACGGCATACCAAAGCTCGGTTTCAGCCGACTATAAGTTGATAAAAGCAACTAACCTAGGATTTAGACCTAAAGCTGTTTTTGCGATAAGATCAGATCTTAACTCCGATTATACAGCAATGGCTTCAGAGTTTCAGAGATTCGCTGATAACAGATCGTACGCTGTTTACTTTTATACCGACACAACATCAGGGCAGCCCAGAACAGCCAGAGGAGCGAGTACGGGTACGCTATTTGACTACGGGTTTGAGTTTACTGTTCACTATAGGCAATACAGCACAGAAGGGACAGGAGTAGAGTACAAGTGGTATGCATACGGATAATAGACAAGGAGACAAGGACTAGCAGTAACTACGAGTATCGTGTCTATTGTAGCCCCTGTATTCTACTTTCTCTATGGAAGTTAGTAGCTGATACGATACTAACGCTGAAGTTCTTTACTGCGATAGACATTTTCGCTGGTGTGTCAGCAGCATACGAAGACGGTTTTACAATGACTATTTTTACATCAGAATACTCACAATCAAACATAACTATATCATGGGAAGCATTTGAATAAGGAGGTGTATAGCATCATGAATACTTTAATTATTTACGACAGCACAGGACGCATTATACAATCAATGGCGGGCGATGTAAGAGAGCCTGTAGGTGTCCCGTTTATATGGTTTGAAGTACCAGAAGATAAACGTGTTGATAGTGTTGACGTGACAGCTACACCGCACGCTGCGGTATTGGTTGATTATCCAAAGAGTACACAAGATGAAGTTGAGGATCTCAAAATGGAGAATGCAGCAGTCATTATGCAAGTTGCTAGTTTGGAGATGCAAAATCAGCAATTAGCAACAGATCAAGCAGGTTTGCTCATGCAACTTGCCGAGAAGGGAGTTATTTAACATGAACTGGTACACAACAATCAAACGCTATTACGATATGGGGATCTACGTCAATGACCCAACTAGACCGATGTATGTCGGCAATTTCGTGGTTTATGGAAAGATAACACCTGAGCAGTACCAAGACATCACTGGAACAGAATACGTAGCAGCTTAAAGCGCAGCCGAATCGGTTAGCGCTATTTTTATGCCCTATTGATTATGTTCAATAGGGCTTCATTATCACTAAAGGTGTGATTAAATGTGTTACTTGAACAAATTAAAGATACAGTTTTAGAAGTTGGCAACTATTATCACAAGTGTATTGAGTTAATTAAACCAATATGGGTCTTTCTTTACACTGGAATCTCTTACCTACTCTTCCCTGATGAATCTTACATCCCACCTACTATTGGCTTACTCATAGCACTATTTCTTGATGTGATAACCAAGTATTATTCAATTGCGAAACAAAATGGTGGACTATGGAATTCAATTAAGACAAAGAAAATTACTTCAGAATCATTATGGAGAGGTTCATATAAGAAAATAGTTAGCATTCTCATAGTAATGATTTTATGTGGTTTACTGATGAGATTTACAGCGTTTCTTCCTGCTATAGCTACTACGGTAACAACAATCTCCTATACCTTCATGTTTTATCGTGAAGTTCAATCAATTCTAGAGAATATGATTGATGCTGGACACGACGACTTGAAATGGTTTCTCGGAGTAATAAAGCGCAAGAAGAATGAAGTTATTGAAGAACATACTGACGATATTGACTCTACTCAATAGATAAAAATAAGGAGGAAAGCAACATGTCATATGACTTTCTAAAGCAAGGATACATACGAATCACTAGTAAGTATGGATGGAGACAAAACCCTCTGAAAGCTTCTGAGCGTGAGTGGCATAAAGGTATTGATTTGGTTAAATCTCACAAAGCTCCTATTTATGCATTTGTAGGAGGAAAAGTTGCTCATGCCAAACTTGGGATATCTGGAAGTGGATTAGGTAATTACGGATATACAGTTGTAATACAAGATAGTGCAAATGTATACCATGTATACGCCCATTTGGACAGTATAAGTGTTTCGTTAGGACAAGTAGTTAAACAAGGACAAGAAATCGGAAAACAAGGCAATACAGGTGCATCTGCTGGTTCACATTTGCATTATGAAGTGAGACTGAATACTTCACCTAGTTATGGTTTAGGTTCTGACACTGATCCGACAGAATATCTAACGAAGTGGTTTGAAAAAGAATCTAAACAGCAAACAAAATACGTTCCGATTTACGCTAATGGTAAAAGATTGGTTGACGGAATATTGATTAATGACCTTACGTTTGCTCAGGTTAGAAGTATTACAGAGACTTATGGTGGAAAGTTAGATTGGAATGGAAAGACACTAAAAGTAAACGGTAATATCGTTAAAAGTGCAAAATTAATAAACAGTTACAACTATGCTCATGTTCGAGAGATTGCTGAAATACTTGGTGTTAAAGTTGAATGGGTTAACAATGAAATAAAATTATCTAAATAGGAGTAGATTATAATGGATAACTTAATAGTAATTGGAATTGTCACACTGGCATTTACAGTGGGATTATTTGTCGTCCCCTATTTGCAGAAAAAAGGTATACTCAATAAAGATTTAGTTGAAGGAATTACACGATCAACGTTTATTGCTAAAGCAGTATTGCGAGTCTTGAAATTGGACACTGAACTAGCCAATAAAACTAATATTTCATTGGAGATTGCAGATATTGTTGCTGACTATGTTGGTGATTTATTGGAGCTAAAACCTGATGAAGATAAAGGAAAAATCGCATTAGATGCAATTCAAATGGTTCTGATGAAGTTGAAAATTACACCAAGCGAAGATGAAATGGAGCTTATTAAAATTATTGTTAATGAAAGCTTAGCTTGGCATGATAGAAAAGAAGTTAAGTAGGTATTTTTCAAAAAACAGGTATAATTCTTGTCTCATTTCAAATTTTGTCCCCTATTTTTTGAAAATACCGTTACTTATAGACACGGTATGTGATATATTGGGAGTATAAACCGATAGGTATATTATCGCAACCAATTCTTTCGGTTAATACTATTGGCTCATCATACATACACTAGTCTAAACAAAACTAGGAGGTGTGTATAATGGACAAGGAGGAAACGAATATGGGCGCAGTAACTCAAATTGATAAGTCTAAAATGTCTGGTCTTACAAAGGATAAGAAAGACATCCTTAAAGGATTCGTAGGGAAATCGTCCTCAAAGATCGACTGGACTAAAGTGAGGGACGAATTCAGAAAATGAATCTAATCGACTTTAATGATAACTTTCAAGGCTTTTTAGAAAAAGAGGATATCCTTCTTGATACTGGAATTATTCTTGGATTATTGAATGAAAAAAGTAAGTGGCACCAAACTATTAAGAACTTATTTGATTCACATATATTCGAGAATGACAATGTTATGTTTCTATATGTAAATCCTACTATGCTTAATGAAGTCACCCATTTAGGAGAAAGACCAATCTTAGAATATATTCGAAGACATCCTACAGAAGGTATAACAAAAGCTGATGCAGAAATCGCTTCAGATGAAATGGTTTCGGATATAAGACAGCTTATAGATGAAGGAATCTTCTTAGTTCTAGATGGCAACAAAGATAGCGTTTTAAAACAACTAGAAGTATATAAGGATTTAGGTTCTGCAGATGCAGTGAATGCTTCGTTAGTAGATACATATGGCATTAGTTTATTAACAGTTGATAGTAAACTTGCACACAATATGAAATCAATTGAAGCAAAACTTCAGAACGTTTGTAACGTATATTATACTAGCGGTGCACATACAACATACTAGAAACAGTTTAAGAGCATCCATTCAAAGAATTGGTGCTCTTTTTTTGCTTTATATAGAGACAAAGCCCCACATTACTCATTTGAGTGTGTAGGGCTATTTTTTTCTTTGGGGAAAATTGAAAGGTATTTCACCTTTGAGAGTTCTTGTGAAATTAGGAAAAAAGCCTTACTATTCACTGTTAAATATATACATTGTATGGTTTAATAGTTGTATACGACTTGTTCGAGTGGGGTGGATACTATGGGAGCAAAAAACAAGGTTATTGCTGGTGATTATCAAGGTAAAATGGTGATGTCTACATTTGGAATCCCTATTATTAACACTAGTTTTACTAAGTCAGTTAATATTGATAAAACGACAGTTGAAGAGTACGAAGTAATGGACGAAGAGAAACGTAAAAGTGCATCTAGTGCAGTAGGTCGAGGTTTTGTGGGTGGACTAGTTCTTGGCCCCGTTGGTTTATTAGCTGGTTTATCGGCTAAGAGTAAAGGGGTATATGTTATTGCGATTCAGTTTAAGGACGGCAAGAAAAGTTTGCTAGAAGTTGATGATAAGATACATAAGGCAATCATGACTAAGTTATTTTAAACATATTTGAGTATTTAACCCTTACCTTACAGGTGAGGGTTTTTTAATTGATTTTTGTGTATAAAATAGCATGGTAATGTTATACAATATAATAATAATAGTGCATTCTTAACAGGGGGAGGATATTATGAATAAAATCAATGTTGCTGCTTATTGTAGAGTTAGCACAAACAGTATAGACCAAGTAAATAGTTTCGAGAATCAACAATTGTATTTTATTGATAGAGCCAATCAAAAAAAGGATGAAAAATTAGTAAAGATATATGCCGACAAGGGTATTACAGGAACAAGTATCAAAAAACGAGATGAGTTTAAGCAAATGATTTATGATGCAGGAATAAATGAATATAAGGGAAATAAAAAATTTACTTATGAGGCAGATCCGTCCAGAGAGCCAAAGTTTAGTAAAATCTATGTGAGGAATACAAGCAGGTTTACAAGAGACGTTGCAATCATTGATATATTGCGAGAACTACTCAAGAAAAAAGTGCATGTTCACTTTCTAGATATTGATTTAATTTTTGACGGTGAAGATAAGGAATTTACATTAAATTTATTTCTTAACTTCTCACAACAAGAATCTGTCGATAAATCAAAAAAAGTGAAGGACGGTAATTCGGTATCTGCATTAAAAGGAGTCATTAGAGTTGGAGGTAAGGGGTTGTATGGATATGACTATCACTCTGATACGAAGACACTAAGCATCATTGAAGAAGAAGCTGAAACTATAAGGAAAATATTTGAACTATATATAAATGGTTACGGTATCAGAAGGATTATTAATTACTTACATGACAACAACTACTATCCACGTAACAAGGGTGAATATTTTCCGATAAACACCATAAAAAATATCTTGTCCAATGAAAAGTACTATGGTAATAACGTGCGAAATAAATATAGCGCAGGTTCAGTATTCAATAAAACAACAGCCAAATTAAATCCAAGGAATGAACAAATAGATCATGAAGACAAGATACCTGCGATTATTGATAAAGAAACCTTTTTCAAGGCTCAATCGATAAAGAAGGAGAAACCACATCATATTAGTCAAAAAGGAGTATATAAAGGGATATCCGAATATGCTAGCTTAATTATTTGCGACAAGTGTGGTAAAGCTTACGTTAGCAATGTTGATCGTGGTAGACATTTTTATAATTGTAGTACTAAAAAATCAAAAGGTTCAGTGATATGCAATGCTCCAAACATCAGTAAATCTATTTTAAATGAAGCAATTGAATACTTTGCTCAAGAAGATGGGATTAAAAACACGATTATAAACATACGTCAAAATTATATTGATAATCTTAATCAAATTACTCAACTTCTTGAGGGTAAGATTGACAACCAAAAGCAAAATGATGCGGATTCCATTGGTGACGAAATAAGGGAGTTGAACGAGCAAAAATATAGACTCATTAAATTATACATGTCTGGAAAATTCGATGAAATGACGTTAGATAAAATGTCTACAGAGCTGGATAAAGAGATTGTGGAAAAACAGAATATTTTCAGAGAGCTAACATTATCGAACGAAGAAATTATAATTGAAACGAATGAGATTAAACAGACAATTAATGATTTAATGTCTATGGACATTAAGAGTACTTACACCCGTCAGGAAGCAATTAATCAGATATCGAAGATTACAGTATGTGAAGCTGAAAGTGAAACGGAAGAAAAGATGGTACTTCTAATTTTTGAGTTTAAAGTATTTGAGGTGTTGAATAAAATTGTCAGTAAGTATCAAGAGATGGACAAATTCAATACTCATGAAGGTGTTTCAATTAGAGTTAAATAATATACTGAGTTGATGGGTAATGTTCTATAACGTGAGAACATTATGCATACCTGCCGCTGTAACGATTAGCGCGCGCTTTACATGCCATTGCCCGCGTACGTCGGCGTAATCCTCGCGTCCTTCTTGAGCATGCTCATGCACGCTCACGGATTCAGAGCTGCTGCGCGATCCTCGCTCGAATCGAGCGGGCATCGATGTATCCCAGCCTCTGAGCTCATCCAATCTCGTCAGGGGATATATATCAACATCTTTGACTAACGAGGCTTCGTCTGCGTTAGCCGCTGGCACCAGCGCCCTGCGAATTCCCTGACGCTTGGCTTCATCGATCAACGCAAGCACGCCGTGAATAGGGCGTGTTGTACCGTCCAGAGCAAGCTCGCCAATGATGAGCATGTCTTCGAATGGTTCGGGCCGCAGCTGTCCGCTGGTGATGAGCAGCGCCACCGCTACGCCCAAATCAAAGGTCGAACCCGCCTTCTTCACATCAGCGGGAGCGAGATTGATCGTAATCCGTTCAAGCGGGAATATCCAACCATTGTTGCGAACCGCGCTCCTTACCCGATCTATCGACTCGCGAACAGCAGCATCTGGCAGTCCTACCAGATGGACCTGAGGCAAACCGCGAGAAATGTCGATCTCAATAGCGATCATTTTGCCTTCAACACCGATGACAGCCGCACTTTTGATTACTCCGTACATAACAAAAAACACCTCTCCCTATTCATATTCCGCAACAGCTTCCTGAAATTGTGTCAGTTTGCGGAGATTCATAGGAAAGGTGCTTCCTTATCCCGAAAAAATCACTATAATAGTATTATATGGAATTATATGCTGTGGAGTCAATGCTCTGATGGAAATCATTCTCATATAGAGATGATATCTATATCAAAAAAATGTACATTCTTGTCAAAATTGGGGAACCCAGCGCATATGAATCATGGTACAATGTGATCGGAATAGTTTAAATTTTAAAATGTCAACAGTGAAGTACATTTATTTATGAAAGCGGAAGCGTTTACTTTTAGTATACGCATCGCCAATTCTCTTTTGGTATGAGACGTGGGAAACGCATCATCGATTATACCTAGCATCACGTCAATCGAGCCTTACAAGCATTGAATCGGATAGGGGGATGCACAATGAATATCCACGAATATCAAGGCAAGCAGGTTTTGAAACAATATGGCGTAGTTGTGCCTAACGGCAAGGTGGCATTTACAGCTGAAGAAGCAGTTGCTGCTGCGCAGGAATTAGGGTCTAAGGTAGTCGTTGTGAAAGCGCAAATTCATGCGGGCGGCCGCGGTAAAGCGGGCGGCGTCAAGATTGCTAAGAGCATTGACGAGGTGCAAGCTTATGCACAAGAGCTGCTTGGCAAGGTACTGGTCACGCATCAGACAGGTCCTGAAGGCAAAGAAGTGAAGCGTCTCTTGATCGAACAAGGCTGTGACATCAAGAAAGAATACTATGTAGGCGTTGTCGTAGACCGCGCTACTGGCTGCGTCGTGATGATGGTATCCGAAGAAGGCGGCATGGAGATTGAAGAAGTCGCTGCTCATTCACCAGAGAAGATTATCAAAGAAGTAGTAGATCCTGCAATCGGACTGCAAGCATTCCAAGCTCGCAAGCTGGCTTACGCTATACATATTCCAACAGAGCTGGTAAACAAGGCAGTTAAATTTATGATGGCTCTTTATCAAGCTTTCGTCGATAAAGATTGCTCTATTGCTGAGATCAATCCGCTCGTCGTAACGGGCGATGGTCAAGTGATGGCGCTTGATGCGAAGCTAAACTTCGACTCCAATGCTCTCTATCGTCATGCTGATATCCTGGAGCTTCGCGATCTGGATGAAGAAGATGAGAAAGAGATAGAAGCTTCGAAATTTGACTTGAGCTATATCGCGCTGGACGGCACAATCGGCTGTATGGTTAATGGTGCCGGCTTGGCGATGGCTACGATGGATATCATCAAATACTACGGCGGCGAACCGGCTAACTTCCTCGATGTTGGCGGCGGTGCGACGAAAGAGAAGGTTACGGAAGCCTTCAAGATCATACTATCCGATCCGAACGTCAAAGGGATATTCGTGAACATATTTGGCGGTATTATGCGCTGCGATGTTATCGCTGACGGTGTCGTTGAAGCAGCCAAGCAGATTGGGCTTGACCGACCGCTTGTCGTTCGGTTGGAAGGCACGAACGTTGCTCTTGGCAAGCGCATCCTGAACGAATCCGGCCTTAACATCGTGGCTGCCGATTCCATGGCGGATGGCGCGCAGAAGATTGTCGCATTGGTTCAATAATCTGGCGGAAGAAAGGATGGTAGCGCGATGAGTATTTTAATCGATAAGAATACAAAGGTCATTACGCAAAATATGACAGGCAAAACAGGTATGTTTCATACCCTCGGCGGACTAGAGTATGGAACGCAGATGGTTGCGGGTGTAACTCCTGGCAAAGGCGGTACCGATGTAGAATTCAAACTAGAGAACGGTACTATCGTCACTCTGCCTGTTTATGATACAGTAGAGGAAGCAAAGCGCGAGACAGGCGCAACAGCTAGTGTTATTTATGTGCCTCCAGCATTCGCCGCGGATTCTATCATGGAAGCGGTAGACGCTGATCTGGATCTTGTTATCTGCATTACAGAAGGTATCCCTGTATTGGATATGGTGAAAGTTAAGCGTTACATGGAAGGCAAACGCACTGTGCTTATCGGACCTAACTGCCCTGGCGTAATCACACCAGGCGAGTGCAAGATCGGTATCATGCCAGGATATATTCATACTCCAGGACATGTGGGCGTTGTATCTCGAAGCGGAACGTTGACCTACGAAGCAGTTCATCAATTAACTTCACGCGGAATTGGTCAATCGACCGCTGTAGGTATCGGCGGCGACCCTGTTAAAGGAATGGAGTTCATCGACGTATTAAGCCGTTTCAACGATGATCCAGATACGTATGCGGTCATCATGATCGGTGAGATCGGCGGAACCGCGGAAGAAGAGGCTGCTGAGTGGGTACAAGCGAACATGAAGAAGCCGGTAGTAGGCTTTATAGGCGGTGCAACTGCTCCTCCTGGTAAGCGTATGGGTCATGCCGGTGCAATCATTTCGGGAGGCAAAGGAACTGCGGCTGAGAAGAAAGCGAAGCTCGAGGAATGCGGTATCCAAGTGGCGCCTACTCCTTCGGAAATGGGCTCTACACTTGTTAAAGTGCTAGAGGAGCAAGGACTTCTCGAAAAGTGTATTACTCATCAACATGCATAATGTCTAAGGTAAGCAACCTTATAGCGCGAAGCGCTAATAGGGTTGCTTTTTTTTATGTTGTTCGATCGAAAGATCGTGAAAGCTCTTGCAATATTGAGTACTCTCAAGCACAATAAGGAAAGCGGTAAACGCTTTCCTTCATTATAATATGAAGGAGTGTTAGTTGATGAAAGTATGGAGCAGTCGTGATGTGCTATTCGGATTGCATGAATTAATGGGGATTGGCTGGAAGTCGATCCGTGCTGTTGAAGAGTTGATAGGCTGGGAGGAACTGCCGGACTGGGTTGGCCGCAGTGCTGATGATTGGCTTGATCTAGGCTTTAGACCTTCAGCAGCGGCTATACTTTCTAAGGGATTGACGAACGAGCATATACATATGAAGATGGATCAGACGTATAAATCAGGCATAAATTGGATTACGATGTTAGATGAACGCTATCCACCTCTGCTTAAAGAAACGTCTGAGCCGCCTTGGGTATTATATGGCATTGGTGATTGGTCCGTATTGGATCATCGCGTTAAGCAAGCTGTTGCAATGGTTGGGACTCGGCATGCAACCGTATATGGGAAGAAGGTTGCTTTCCGTCTCGCTGCTGACCTCGCGGCAATGGGAATTACTGTCGTAAGTGGCCTAGCGAGAGGAATCGACGCTGCTTCTCATGAGGGTGCATTATCTACAGGTTCCACTATCGCTGTATTAGGCAGCGCGATTACATCGCTCTATCCGCCAGAGCATATAGACTTGGCTCATCGAATAGCGGCGAGCGGATTGCTGATCACGGAATATCCGATTGGCACGATGCCGCGAGCAGGCTTATTCCCTCGACGCAATCGTATTATTGCTGGATTAACGTTGGCTACGGTCGTAGTAGAGGCCCCGTTGAACAGTGGGGCTATGCTTACGGCGGATATTGCATTAAATATGTCCCGTGACGTGTTGGCGGTTCCTGGGCCGATTACTTCTCCGAAATCAGACGGGACATTTAAGCTGCTGAAAGAGGGCTCCAAGCCGGTTGCGAAAGTGGAGGATATAATAGAAGAAATATCAAGTCAGTTGACAATTCTCCCATCGGCAGATAATAATGGAACGGTCACGTCAGTTAGAAGCAGAGCTGCGGAGGGAGAATTATCTGAGCACGAAATGCTAGTAATGGATCGTTTAGAAGGACAACGAGCGACATTTGATGAATTGTTATTCAGTACAGGCCTTCCATTTGCACAATTGCATTCTATTTTGTTATCCTTACAATTAAAAAAGAGAATCCATGAACACGCAGGTGGCGTTTATGGTTCGATATGGACATAAGAGTTGTTGGAGAGGAGGATGTGCCTATGGCAGATTCACTAGTTATCGTGGAATCACCTGCCAAAGCCAAGACAATTGGCAAGTATTTAGGCAGCAAATATATTGTTAAAGCATCAATGGGTCATGTGCGCGATTTACCCAAGAGTCAGACTGGGGTTGAGGTGGAAAATAACTTTAATCCAAAGTACATCACGATTCGAGGAAAAGGTTCGGTGATTAAGGAACTCAAGGATGCGAGCAAGAAAGTCAAAAAAGTTTATCTCGCAGCTGACCCCGATCGCGAAGGGGAAGCCATTGCATGGCATCTTGCACATGTATTGGACCTTAAGGAAACAGATGCATGCCGCGTCGTCTTCAATGAAATTACGAAGCAAGCGGTGAAGGATGCGTTTAAGACCCCGCGTCCGATTAATATGGATCTCGTCCATGCACAGCAAGCGAGACGTATCCTTGACCGTTTGGTAGGCTATAAGATCAGCCCTCTTCTCTGGAAGAAAGTGAGGAAAGGCTTGTCAGCCGGTCGTGTTCAATCGGTATCTGTGAAGCTCATAATCGACAGAGAGAATGAGATCGACGCATTTATTCCAGAAGAGTACTGGTCGGTTACGGCAATTCTTGAAAGTGGTAAGTCAACGCTTGAGGCGAAGTTCCATCAGTTGAAAGGTGAGAAGAAAGAGCTCTCATCAGAAGATGATGTGAAGGTGATTCTGAAGGCGATCGGAGAGCATCCATTTGTAGTAAATGAAGTAAAAGAAAAAGAACGGTTGCGCCATCCTTCGGCGCCGTTTACGACGAGCTCCCTGCAGCAGGAAGCTGCGCGCAAGCTAAACTTCCGGGCGTCTAAGACGATGTCTGTCGCTCAACAGCTGTATGAAGGTGTTGAGCTGGGTAAAGAAGGAACAGTCGGTCTTATCACCTATATGCGTACCGATTCAACACGCATATCGCCAACTGCACAGGAAGAAGCGAGCGGCTACATCATAGACAAATACGGTAAAGAGTATATGCCGGAAACTCCACGTCAATATGTGAAGAAGTCCGCTAACGCTCAGGATGCACATGAGGCGGTTCGCCCGACGTCCATCCTGCGAGATCCAGAGGCGATGAAGCCATTCCTGTCTCGCGACCAATTGCGCCTGTATAAGCTGGTCTGGGAACGATTTGTATCCAGTCAGATGTCTTCCGCCGTTATGGATACGATGACGATTGATATTGGTGCTGGCGAAGCGGGTTTCAGAGCTACAGGCTCCAAGGTACGCTTCCCAGGATTCATGAAAGTATATGTGGAAGGCAATGATGATGGAACCGTAGAAACGGATAAGCTTCTGCCTCCGATGTCAGTCGGAGATAAGCTGAAGAAGCAAGCGATAGAGCCGAAGCAGCATTTTACACAGCCTCCTCCGCGTTATACAGAGGCTCGTCTTGTCAAGACGCTGGAAGAGCTCGGAATTGGACGTCCGAGTACTTACGCGCCTACGCTGGAAACGATTCAGAAGCGCGGCTACGTTGCGATTGAAGAGAAGAAGTTTGTGCCGACGGAGCTTGGGGAATTGGTCAATCAATTGATGGAAGAGTTCTTCCCGGAGATTCTGGATGCTGAATTCACAGCTCACATGGAAGAGGATCTGGACCATGTTGAAGAAGGCCAGCAGGACTGGGATAAGGTACTAGCTAACTTCTACGAATCATTTGAAAAGCGGTTGGAAGTAGCGGAAGAAGAAATGAAGGAAATCGAAATCGAAGACGAAGTATCCGATGAGATCTGTGAGAAGTGCGGTAAGCACTTAGTGTATAAGATAGGGCGCTTCGGTAAGTTCCTAGCCTGCTCTGGATTCCCAGATTGCCGTAATACGCGGCCTATCATTAAGGATACTGGTGTTTGTTGTCCAAAGTGCAAAGAAGGCAAGCTTGTGGAACGACGCAGTAAGAAAGGTCGTATATTTTACGGCTGTGACCAGTATCCGACATGCGACTTCGTCATGTGGGATAAGCCTTCAGCCATTCCGTGTCCATCTTGCAGCAGCTTGATGGTCGAGAAACGCTCGAAGCAAGGGACTAAGCTGCAATGTACGCAATGCGACCATTCGGAGACGTTGCAAGAAGCTGACGACGAAGATTAGCTTATGAAGACGACCTGAGAAGGTCGTCTTTACTTGCTTGAATACAGTTTGTACATAGAGGTAATGGAAAGACTAACTGGAATACACTCGGTTAGAAGTATAGGAGGAAACAACGATGGATAAGCAGAGAGTGACCGTTATCGGCGCTGGATTAGCTGGCAGTGAAGCCGCATGGCAGATTGCCCGTCAAGGTGTGCCGGTAACTTTATATGAAATGAGACCGGTGCGTCAGACGCCCGCGCATCATACGGATCAATTTGCAGAGCTTGTATGCAGCAACAGCTTGCGTGCCAACGGCCTTGCCAATGCGGTGGGTGTGATGAAGGAAGAGATGCGCATGCTGGATTCCTTAATCATGTACGCCGCTGACAAGCACGCAGTGCCAGCTGGCGGGGCGCTCGCTGTGGATCGCGACGGATTCTCAGCAGAGATCACAGAGAAGCTTAAGCAGCATCCATTGGTCGAAGTGCGCAATGAAGAGATGGAGTCGATTCCGACTGACGGCATTACGGTTATTGCAACAGGACCGCTAACATCTCCCTCGCTGTCCAGCGAGATTAAAGCATTGATGGGAGAGGAATACTTCTACTTCTATGATGCAGCAGCGCCTATAGTCGATAAAGACAGTATCGACATGGAGAAGGTATATCTAGCTTCCCGATATGATAAGGGAGAGGCGGCTTACCTTAACTGCCCAATGACAGAAGAAGAATTCAATGCTTTCTATGAGGCGATTACGACCGCTGAAGTAGCGGCATTGAAGGAATTCGAGAAGGAGATCTACTTTGAAGGCTGCATGCCGATCGAAGTGATGATGAAGCGAGGCAAGCAGACTGCATTGTTCGGGCCGATGAAGCCTGTAGGCCTGCCAGATCCGCGCACAGGCAAGACTCCTTATGCAGTAATCCAGCTCCGCCAAGATAATGCCGCTGGAACATTGTACAACATTGTTGGTTTCCAGACGCATCTGAAGTGGGGCGAGCAGAAGCGCGTATTTCAGATGATTCCAGGCCTTGAGAATGCGGAATTCGTCCGTTATGGAGTCATGCACCGCAACACGTTTATCAATTCACCTAAGCTGCTTAAGCCGACTTACCAGATGAGTGAGCGGGACAACCTGTTCTTTGCTGGACAAATGACGGGTGTTGAGGGCTATGTCGAATCTGCGGCATCCGGACTTATTGCAGGCTTTAATGCAGCGCGTCTTGCATTATCGAAGCCTTGCATTACGTTCCCGCACGAATGTACACTCGGCAGTATGGCTAACTATATTACGACTGCAGACCCTAAGCATTTTCAACCGATGAATGCCAACTTTGGTCTATTGCCTGCACTTGAGCAGCGAATTCGCAACAAGCGAGAGAAGAACGATCAGCTTGCTAATCGTGCGATCGAAACGTTGAAGAGCTTTGCTGAACAGCTAAAATCAGAACAATAGGTTAACAGGAGAAGTTTGCTTAAGACGACAGATGAGGTTTCAGCCTCATACTGTCGTTTTGCTTGTTGGATGTTCTTTCATTTATAATAGGTGTTAGCAATATTGGTGTATCAACATAAATATAATAAGAAATGAAGTATAACTGCACGATTTACAATTATCTTTCAGGGGCAGGTGTTTAGAAGTATGGAAATGCAGTTTCATGCGACAACCATATGCGCTGTGCGACACAACGGCAAAGGTGCCATTGCGGGCGATGGACAGGTAACCTTCGGAAATAGCATGGTCATGAAGCAGCATGCGCGTAAAGTGAGACGCCTGTATCGAGGTCAGGTCGTAGCCGGCTTTGCGGGATCAGTTGCTGATGCCATCACATTATTTGAGAAGTTTGAGAATAAGTTGGAAGAGCATCATGGCAACCTGCAACGCGCTGCTGTTGAATTAGCTAAGGATTGGCGCCAGGACCGTGTCCTGCGTAAGCTGGAGGCGCTCATGATTGTAATGGATTCCCAATACATGCTGCTGATCTCAGGAAATGGAGAAATTATTGAACCTGATGACGATATTCTGGCAATCGGTTCTGGAGGATCATTTGCCTTATCTGCAGCGAGAGCGTTAAAGCGACATGCGACAGACATGACAGCTAAGGAAATGGCATCAGCATCCCTTCAGGTTGCTAGCGAGATATGTGTGTACACGAATGGCAATATCATTGTTGAGGAGTGCTGACAGCACAACTGAATGGAGGGACTTGAAATGAGCGAGCAAGCTTGGACACCCCGACAGATCGTCGGTGAGTTAGATAAATATATAGTAGGCCAGAAGCAAGCAAAGAAGTCAGTCGCTATTGCCCTGCGGAATCGATATCGCCGCAGTAAGCTGGATGAAGCGCTTCAAGATGAAATTGTGCCAAAGAACATACTGATGATCGGACCTACAGGTGTAGGTAAGACGGAAATTGCAAGACGATTAGCGAAGCTGGTAAAAGCCCCATTCGTAAAAGTGGAAGCAACGAAGTTCACTGAAGTTGGATATGTTGGTCGAGATGTAGAATCTATGGTCAGAGACTTGATCGAGACCGCGATCCGCATGGTTAAGCTTGAGCGTACGGAGGGTGTTAAGGATAAAGCGGAAGATCTGGCAAACGAACGTTTGGTGGAGCTTCTAGTCCCTGCTCCAGCAAGTCAGAAGCAGCAGCGTAATCCGTTTGAGATGCTCTTCGGACAAGGCAATGCGAATACCGAAGAACCGGAGCCTAAAGAAGACTCCGCTATTGTGGAGAAACGACGCATCGTGCGCATGAATCTAGCTGCTGGTCATCTGGAGCAGGATATGGTGGAGATTGAAGTGGAGGAATCCGCTCCGAATATGCTGGATATGCTGGCTGGCCCAGGCAATGAACAGATGGGCATGAACATGCAGGAAATGCTCGGCAGCCTGTTGCCGAAACGTACGAAACGCCGTAAGTTGAGCGTAAAGGATGCGCGTGTTGTTTTGACTCAAGAAGAGGCATCCAAGCTGATCGATATGGATGAGGTTATACAAGAGTCCGTACGCCGAGCGGAGCAATCCGGCATTATCTTTATCGATGAGATCGATAAGGTGGCTTCAAGCGGCAGAGGCTCAGGACCAGATGTATCCCGAGAAGGGGTGCAGCGCGATATTCTGCCGATCGTTGAAGGCTCAACGATTATGACCAAGTATGGTCCGATCAAGACCGACTATATCTTGTTCATGGCTGCAGGAGCATTCCATATTGCGAAGCCTTCTGATCTTATACCGGAGCTTCAGGGGCGGTTCCCGATTCGGGTAGAGCTGACCAGTCTATCAGTTGGGGACTTCGTATCCATTCTAACTGAACCGAAGAATGCGTTGACGAAGCAATATATTGATTTATTGAAAACAGAAGGACTGCAATTGTCATTTTCCGATGGCGCAATTCAAGAAATTGCACGTATTGCATATTCCGTCAACCAGAATATGGAAAATATAGGTGCTCGCAGGCTGCATACAATCATGGAAAAGCTACTAGAAGATATTTCCTTTGAGGCGCCGGAATTAACCTTGTCAGAATTTGATATTACACCTGAATATGTGCGGGAGAAGTTGGCAAGTATCTCACAGGATCGTGATCTAAGCCAATACATCCTATAATAGCAACAATTTTTAATATTTCGATCGCAAACAATTTACCACTTAAAATATAATAATGTAAGAATATATGTGCATATGCTCATGTATTAGTTCATAATTTCCACCAAGCCCAGTTCTTTCATTTGAAAGATAGGGCTTTTTGTCTATTGTTTTCGTTCACAAATTCTAGGATGATTAAATTGAAATATGACATGGATCTTGTCTAATTATGTTGATTTGACGAGAAATGTGTAGAAAATTCAGATTGCAATGGGGAGTTACCATATTTTGCATTAGGTTTTTTGCTTATTTTAGCTTTTTTTGTCGAGTTAAAGAAGGAAAATGCAGTATTATGTAGAATTAGTAGTTTTTATAAGATCTGTTGAAAGTGAGGGGAAGACGTGGACTTGTTAGGTAGTACAACTTTTAAGCAATTAGAAAGTGGCATTCAAGCTTCTTCAGCAAGACACCAAGTCATCACGAACAACGTCGCGAATGTTGAGACACCTTATTTCAAGCGTTCTGATGTAGAATTTGAATCGCTGCTGCGCAATGAAATGAATGAAAACACTTTAACTGGCACTAGGACGAATTCACGTCATTTTTATATCGGTCCCAGTCAGTCCATTCCTGAATATCGCGTCGTTCAAGACGAATCTACAGTGATGGGGAATAACCAGAATAATGTCGATATTGATGTGGAAGCGGCGAAACAAGCTGAGAATCAGCTTCGCTACTATACATACATCCAGCAAGCAAACCACCATATCAATATGATGCGTACAGCGATTGATTCTAGGAGGTAGCAAAAGTAAATGAACATCAGCAACAGTTTTCAGATCAACGCGTCTGGTCTTACTGCGCAACGTCTTCGAATGGATGTCATATCCTCAAATATTACCAATGCGGAAACTACTCGTGCCCAGGTAATCAACGGCCAAGCGGTTCCTTACCGCAGAAAAGTAGTCGTAATGGCTCCAACACAGCCCTCCTTCGAGCAACAGCTTCAAGCGGCAACGAACGGAGGATCATCCCCAAAAGGTGTAAAAGTAGCCCAAATTAAAGAAGATGATTCAGAATTCAAGCTTGTATATCAGCCATCGCATCCTGATGCGAATGCACAGGGGTATGTTTCCATGCCTAATGTCGATATGGCTAAAGAAATGATTGACATGCTTGGAGCTACCCGCTCTTATGAAGCGAATGTGACTGCATTGAATGCATCGAAATCCATGATCATGAAAGCATTGGAAATCGGAAGAGGCTAATAAGCCGTACAACAAAATAGTTGAAATTGATTAAGTAAGTGAAATGAGGGACAAGCATGATTCAAAACACGATGTTGGCTGCACAACCTGTCCAAGCTTCTACTGCTGCTTCAGTGAAAAGCCCAAGTCATACACCAGCCGAAGTAACGAAGGCTTTTAGTTCCCATCTCCAAGATGCACTCCAGCAAGTTGACACTCAAGAGCAACAAGTAAACACAATGACCGAGCAATTCATGCGGGGTGAAGTGGACGTCGATCAACTCATGATAGCCTCTCAACGTGCGCTCCTGAATTTACAACTGACAGTAACAATTCGCAACAAGGTCGTCGAAGCGTATCAAGAAATTATGCGCATGCAAATGTAACGACTTGACGTCTTACATCGTTTTCGTGGGGTGAAGAGGAGTGAATGAAAAAATGGCCCAGTACAGAGAAAAAGCATCTCAGTACTGGAATCAGTACAGCAAGAAGCAAAAAGCTATGATGCTTGCAACTCTTGCTGCTGTAGTATTAATCATAGGAATTGTAACTTTCCAGTTATCTAAGACCGAATATACGCTGGCGTTTCGCGATCTAAATTCGAACGATGCAGCAGGAATAATTGAGTATCTGAACACAAGCGGAATAGACTATCAGCTCAGTGCTGACGGCAGCGCAATATCCGTTCCAACTTCCGTCGCTTCCAAGGTGAAGGTGGATGTTGGTGCTCAAGGAATTATCAAGAACGGCTCTCTCGGCTTCGACTCCTTCGGAGAAGAAGGGTTGATGAGCGGTATGACAGACAATGTGTTCGACGTTAGATACAAGGACGCTTTAAACGGTGAAATCGAAAGACTTCTCCGCGAGATGAATGGCGTCAAGGACGCACAGGTGTTAGTCAACCTGCCGAAAGAAACGGTGTTCGCGGTTGAATCACAGCCGCTCGCAAGCGCTTCTGTAATACTCAAGTTCGAACCAGGATTTGATCCGAGCCAACAAGTAGTTGACGGATACTTCAATCTTATTAAGTCAGCAGTACCGAATCTGCCGGTCGAGCAGATTACGTTAACCAGCTCTGAAGGGCCGCTGTACGCTACTGGCAGCGCAGGCTCCGGCACAGGAGCTCTCGCTGGTCAAGTTGAAGAGCAGCTTGCCATTCAACGCCGTTACGAGCGTGACTTAGCCGAAAAGGTAAGAAGCTTTATGGCCAGTGCAACTGGAATTGAGCTCGATAAAGTTAATGTGCTTGTCTCCGCTAATCTCAACTTCGATAAAGTGAACAAGGAAGAGAACCTGGTTCAACCTGTCGATACTGAAAATATGAAAGGTATTGAAATTAGCGTACAAGAGCTTCAAGAATCCTTCTCCGGTTCTGGTGCCGATCAAGGCGGAGTCGTTGGAACAGGGACGGAAGATGTTACCAATTATCCAGGCGCTTCCGGCTCAGGCGACACGAATTCAGAGAAATCTCAGCGTACTGTCAACTATGAAGTCAATCGTATCAAAAATACGATTGAAGCTAGTCCATATGCATTGCAGGATTTAACGATACATACGGCTATTGAGTCCGATGATTTAACGGAAGACAATATCAATGCACTAGAGAAAGTTCTTGGCTCGATCGTGTCCGCTCAATTGAAAACTTTCGGAACTAATATTACAGACGCCGAATTGGAATCAAAAGTTTCTGTCATTTCTCAAAATGGGACTAACGACGGACTTCCGGGTACGACTTCAATCCCTTCGTGGGTCTGGTATGGTGCTGGAGCCCTTGCTTTATTGCTAATCGGCGGTGGAGTAGCATTCGGTGTAGCCCGCAGCCGCAAACGTAAGCAAGAAGAGTTTGAGGACGAAGACATGCCGTTCATGCCAACGCGAACAGAACTGCCTTCAATAGATTTGGATTATGCAACGAATGAGAATCAAGTGCGCAAGCAGCTGGAGACACTTGCGAAGAAGAAACCAGAAGAGTTCGTTAATCTTCTGCGCACTTGGTTAGCAGATGAATCGAGGTGAGCATAGATGGCAAGACCATCTCAAGGTTTAACCGGCAAACAGAAAGCGGCAATCTTGCTCATTTCACTAGGTCCGGAAGTTTCAGCACAAATATTTAAGCATCTACGCGATGAAGAAATTGAGCAGTTGACGTTAGAGATTGCAAATGTCCGAAAAGTGGATGCTGCCGAGAAAGAAACCGTATTAAGCGAATTTCATCAAATCTGTATGGCGCAAGAATATATATCGCAAGGCGGTATTCAATACGCCAAAGAAATATTGGAGAAGGCGCTTGGCTCGTCAAAGGCTGTGGATATTATCAACCGTTTGACAGCAACGCTGCAGGTTCGTCCATTTGACTTCGCTCGCAAGGCTGACGCGCTTCAGATCTTGAACTTTATCCAGAATGAGAGTTCACAGACAATCGCTCTTGTACTGTCCTATCTCAATACAGAGCAAGCATCGCAGATTCTGTCGTCGCTTCCGCCTGAGAAGCAATCCAGCGTAGCGCGCAGAATCGCGCTCATGGACAGCACATCACCTGAAGTGATCAGTCAAGTAGAGGCTGTACTTGAACAGAAACTATCAGCTACTGTGACTCAGGATTATACAAGCGCGGGCGGTGTCGAATCGATCGTCAACATCTTGAACGGCGTCGATCGCGGCACAGAGCGCACGATATTGGATTCGCTCGAAATTCAAGATCCCGAGCTTGCTGAAGAGATTAAGAAGCGGATGTTCGTATTTGAAGACATCGTCAATATCGATAACCGCTCTATCCAACGGATTATTCGGGATATTGATAACGGCGACCTGCAGCTTGCGCTTAAAGTCGCCAGTGAGGACGTTCGCACTGCCATATTCCGCAACATGTCCAAGCGAATGGCGGATACGTTCCGCGAGGAAATGGAATTTATGGGTCCCGTACGCCTGCGCGATGTAGAAGAAGCTCAGACTCGCATCGTAGCTACAATTCGTCGCTTAGAAGAATCCGGCGAGATCATTATCGCTCGCGGCGGAGGAGACGATGTCATTGTCTAACATCATTAAGTCTTCTCATTATGTGCCAGTAGAACAGATGAGAATGTTAGAGGCGATCCGAAGAGAGCGTGAGAGGCTTTCCGAGCAAGAGCAGCTGGAATATGAATCGGCTATGACTGCTGAACGACTGCTGGAGCAGGATAAGGAGTTGGAAGAGCTTCGGCGCTCGATCTTGCTGGATGCTCAGAGCTTTGCAGAGGATCAAGTGAGGGCATCCTCTGATGAAGCCGAAAGCATGCTCGAGGAGGCAAGACAGCAGATCGAAGCTTGGTGGAATCTACGCCGAGAAGAAGATGAACAGCTTCGTGAGTCTGTGCAGCAGGAAGCCTATACGCAAGGCTATCATGAGGGTATCTCACAAGCGGAGCAAGAAATTAAGATCGCCTACGAAGAGAAGATCGGCGAGGGGGCTGCTGTTCTGCAACAGGCCTATAAAGCGAAGGAGCAGATCATTCAAGAGGCTGAACCTTTCGTAGTTGCTGTGAGCTGCTCTGTCGCGGAGAAGATTATTGATCGTCAGCTCACGCTGGAGCCTGAGCTCATCGTTGAGCTGGCACGCAAGCAGCTTTCTCGCAAGCGTGAAAGCGGAAGAATCACGTTATGCGTGTCGCCTGAGGATTTCAACTTCGTCCATGCTGCTCGTGAAGAGCTGAGCATAGCGATTGATTCGCAGGCCGAGCTGCTTATTATTCCAGATGCCAGCGTGAGGGACCATGGATGCGTAATCCGTTCATCTCTAGGAAGTATTGATGCTCGGATAAACACACAGCTGGAAGAGTTGAAGAAGGCATTGCAGCAGATCGCGATGCAGCATGAGGAGCAGAGCGACCATGAAAGCTAGCAACGGGTTAACGTTGAACGCGGAGAAGTATACGGAGTATCTCCAACACATCGATCCAGTGCGAGTTAATGGAAAGGTTACTCAGGTTATTGGCTTGACCGTCGAATCTGAAGGCCCGGATGCCAGCATCGGTGAAGTATGCCATATATATCCGAGTAAAGGTCATGAGCCTTTGATGGCGGAGGTCGTCGGCTTCCGCGATAACCGGGTCCTGTTGATGCCGCTAGGCGAGCTGAATGATATTGGCCCAGGGTGCGATGTGATCGGTACAGGCAAACCTTTAACTGTGCAAGTCGGATCTGAATTGTTAGGCAAAGTGCTGAATGGGTTAGGACAGCCGTTAGATGGTTCGTTTCTGCCAACTCGAATGGCAAAGTACTCGACCTCTGCTGTACCTTCAAACCCGTTGAAACGTCAGCGTGTGTCTGAGCCTATTGGCGTCGGCGTCAAAGCGATTGACGGATTGCTAACGATAGGCAACGGTCAGCGGGTAGGGATATTCGCAGGCTCCGGCGTCGGAAAGAGTACATTGCTTGGTATGATCGCTCGCAATACGGCAGCTGACGTCAACGTTATCGCATTGGTCGGTGAACGAGGCAGAGAAGTGCTGGAGTTTATGGAACGCGATCTAGGCCCAGAAGGGCTTGCTCGTTCGGTAGTTGTGGTAGCTACCTCCGATCAACCAGCATTGGTCCGAATCAAAGGAGCGGTCATTGCAACTACGATTGCGGAATACTTTCGCGATCGCGGCTTGAACGTGATGCTGATGATGGACTCGGTGACGCGATACGCCATGGCGATGCGTGAAGTCGGTCTTGCCATCGGCGAGCCGCCGGCAACGAGAGGCTATACGCCTTCCGTATTTGCGGCGCTGCCGAAGCTGCTTGAGCGCAGCGGGACTGGACCTCACGGTTCAATAACCGCCTTCTACACCGTATTGGTAGACGGCGATGACATGAATGAACCAATAGCCGACGCCGTGCGCGGGATATTGGACGGGCATATCGTATTGAACAGAAGCATCGCTCATAAAGGGCATTATCCGGCAATAGATGTCCTAGCAAGCGTCAGCCGTGTTATGAAGGATATCGTTCCTGAAGAACATCAGATAGCGGCAGAACAATTGAAGCGGCTGTTGGCGGTACATAAGGAATCCGAGGACTTGATCAATATCGGAGCGTACCAGCGCGGTACGAATCCAGCAATAGATGAAGCAATCGATGCTATTCAGGATATTAATGATTTCACGAAGCAGCGTATAGATGATGCGGCGCCATACGATGAGACGGTGCAACGCCTTCAAATGCTGTTTTAAGGAGAGGGATAACGAATGCGGGCCTTTCAATATTCGTTTCAGAAGGTGCTGGATCTTAAGACTAACACCAAGAGACAATCGGAATGGGTGTTGGCGCAATCGATTGGTCAACTTCAGACGGCGGAGCAATCCTTGGATAGCTTGAGGAAGGAACGGCATAATATTTCACTTCAGTTTCAAGAGATGGCAGATCGATGTGCATCAGTAATAGAACTGCAGTGGTGTCAGCAATATCTCGATCATCTGGACGAGCTGATTACTTCAGCGATCACATCGGTCAAGACAGCTGAACGGAAAGTCCAACTGCAGCAAAAAGAAGTAGAGTTGAAAATGATCGATGAGAAGGTGTGGACCAAAGCGCGTGAGAAGGCGGAGGCCGCATACAAGCAGGAATTGGCTGCAGCGGAGCAAGTTGAAATGGATGAATTAGCAACGGTGCGTTATCATATGGCAACCCGTTAATGCTAGTTTAGCAGACTCCGCTGAAGCAGGAGGGATCGCATTGGCTAACGAAGTGACGGAAGAAAAAGAAAAGCGATATTCTATACTTGAACGAATATTGCTATTCGCTACCCCAATATTGTTTACGATAATCCTTCTGGGCGGATTGCTCATGTTGGTCAATAATGAATGGCGCAACAACGTCTTAACATGGGCGGATCAGGTGCCGGTACTCAACAAGCTGGTTCCGGACCCTGAGAAGCCTGCTGAAGCTAAGAAGAAAGAGTCGAAGTCAGCGGAACAGAAACCATCTGAAAGTGAGCAGATCAAAGACTTGAAGGAGCTGCTCGCATCTAAAGACAATGATCTGCGGGTGCTGGCTGACAAGAAGAAAGAGCTTGAAGAACAAGTCGATACCTTGTCTCAGCAGGTGAAAGAACTGCAGAACAAGGATGAACAGAAGCGCTTGACAGTAGAAGAGTATGCACAGGAAGTGAAGGATCTCGCGAACATGTACGCGAAGATGATGCCTAGCAAGGCTGCACCGGTGATGGAGAATCTGACTATTGATGAGATGGTGCTTGTGTTCGACTCGATGAATACCGAAAGCCGTGTAAAGATCATGGAGAAGATGAACCCTAAGATCGCTGCGGAAGTGTCCATTCGCTTGAAAGATGTCACCTCTGCGGAGGATATGCAGATTGCCGCATTGCAATCTCGCTTGAAGAAGAAGGAAGCGGATGGAGCCCCTCAAACCGAGCTCGATTCGACACAGTTAAGCCAGACTTTTGCCTCTATGCCAGCGAAGAGCGCAGCAGACATTATCTTGGAAACAGCTAAGATAAGCGAGCAGAAAGCGATCGCGATATTAAACAACGTGGATGACGCCACTCGCTCTAAGCTGATAAGCGCAATGACTGAAGTGGATAAAACTGCAACCGCAAAGCTAGTGGCTAAAATTCTACCGAACAAGTAAGAGAAATATGAAGCTGTCTGTCCTAGCGTATCGATGAAAGGAGGTGAAAAATTAGGATGACGATAAGTGTATCATCAACTCCAGCACCAATGGGTGCCGTTCAAGGCGCGGGAACTTCAGGCAAGGCCCAGGAGGCAGCTTCAAGCGGCGGATTTCTCTCGGCACTGAGTCAGCTGATGAATCAGAGTGAAACTTCAACTGGATCGCAAAGTGTGGCGGTTAGTTTACCTGCCGCGTCAGGTGTATTGCCACAATCGGTCGAAGAGGGTGAAAACGAGCTTCTCAAGCTTCTGGATTCGCTGCTTCAAGATATGGGACAGGCTGAGCAGCTGCTAGAGAACAATCCGGAACTTATGGCTATGCTCCAGCAATGGCTTCAGCAAGCGCAGATGTTTACAGGTTCCGCACAGATGATTACAGAACTTGGACAGCTTGAAGGTTCATCTGAGCAGTCTAATGCGATTCAAGCGCTCGCTGCTCAACCGGAAACATTGAGCATTCTAGTGCGGGATCAATTAGAGCAGATGCGAGAGCTGCTGGGTCCGCTTATGAAGAACATTTCAATGAATCAATCCACAGTGCTTGAAGGCGCTGAGCTGTTGGAGGCACTTCAAACGCTGCTCACTGGAGCTGGTAAACAGCTAAGTTCTGCTGAACAGTCCGGCAATCGTTCCATGCAGGCTGCAGCTCTATTGTCTAATCAACAAGCAGTTGATATTGACGGAGCGATGGCTGCTGCGAATAAGGCGGGACAAGCTGAACAGGTGACCAACGGAAAAGGCACAGATATGGTTTCCGAGCTGCGTGCGGCCCAAAGTACAGCTGATCGAGCAAACGGATCGAGCCTAGTGAATACGGGCAAGCAAGCTGAGGCGCTGAATCAGGCAGGTGCAAATCTATCCGCTTCTGCTTCTACGGATGACAGTGCTGCGATCGCTCAGGCTGATTCTTCTCCTGAGGTGATGACAGCAGGACAGTATGCCATTCGTTCTGAAGGTATGCAATCCTCGAAGCCTGCTCAAGTGATTCGAGCGAGTCATTTTGCACAGGATATGGGCGGCTTTGTTATGAAACAGCTGTTCGTTACGACGCGAAACGGCGTTTCGGAAGCGAAGATAACGCTGTATCCAGAGAATCTGGGTCAAGTCGATGTTCGCATAACGATGCAAAATGGTCAGCTGGTTGCCCAATTTGTCACAGAGCGTGCGGCAGCTAAGGAGCTGCTGGACCAACAGATGTTTATGCTCCGCGGCGCTTTGCAATCGCAAGGCATTCAGGTGGATAAGCTGGAAGTTACGCAGCATAGCACAGTATCGAATGCATCTAGTCTCAGCTCCTCCATGTTCCAGGGGGACCAGCAGTCTAATGGCAGCCGTGGGCAACACTCGGCACAGCGCAATGGACAGGAAGCTGAAGCAAGAGGAGAAATAGAAACGCTTGACGATGTTCAAGATGAACTGTTGAGAAAGCAATTGATAGGTTCATCGTTCCAAGCGAGTGTATAGAGTGCAGACTGCGCTGATGAAGGAGGTGTCAATAGATGAGCGCGAATGTAGGAATTACGAACGATTTAGTATGGCCGAACTACAGTAAAGAGAACTTGGATCGTGTTAAGCCGACTGGCGCAGAGAAAACGATGGGCAAGGATGCATTTCTAAAGATCCTGATTACCCAGCTTTCGAACCAGGATCCGATGTCGCCGATGGAGGATAAGGATTTTATCGCACAGATGGCACAGTTCACATCATTGGAACAGTTGATGGGCATATCTGAACAGTTAAATGTGATGCAGCAGTCCATCGGCATGTCCTCTACGATGATTGGCAAGGAAATTACTTGGATGCAGATGGATGAACCTACTGGCGAAGGCGATACCGGTAATGTTGGTCTGTTGTATGGGACTGTTGAATCCATCATCATGCGTGCAGGAGTACCGTATGCCAAAGTTGGAGATTACGAGATTGATATGAAGGACATCACTGAAATACGCGAGCCAGGCACTTCGAATGAGTCAGGCGACGGAAACGGTGAGGACGGTAATTCCTCTGAACAAGAGGGTGAGATCTCATGACACCGAACTTCAACATAAGAGGAATTGGTCCGACCGCACCTATACAGCCGTCTGGCAGAACACACGGTGCTGAAGCGGCAAATCGCTCTAATGCGGGTCATCAAGCTTCATTTAAGCGGATGTTCGAACAGGAGCTGAAGCGTTCAGAAGACCTTCAATTCAGTCATCACGCTACGCAGAGAATGATGGAACGCGGGATGAACATGACGCCGGAGCTGATGAGCAAGATGAATGATGCCATTAATCAGGCGGCATCGAAGGGCTCTAAACAATCGCTGCTGCTCGTCCAAGACGCTGCTTACATCGTAAACGTACCATCGCGCACGGTCATCACCGCGCTGGATGATCCATTCAAGCAAGGACATGTATTTACTGCGATTGACAGTGCGATATGCATTGAGTAAAGAATAGGCTGGACCTTAATGGAGGCCTGGGCCCGTGGAACGATTGAAGCGGGCACATCGTTCTAAGCAGATTAAGGGAGGAAATTAATAATGATCCGATCCATGTATTCAGGCGTTTCCGGCATGAGAGGGTTTCAAACGAAGCTGGACGTCATCGGCAACAACATTGCCAATGTGAACACTACGGGCTTTAAAGGCGGCCGCGTTATGTTCAAGGATATTATGAGCCAAACAATGTCAGGCGTTACGGCTCCTAACGGAGACGAGCGCGGCGGCGTTAACGCTCAACAGGTTGGCTTAGGCGTACAGATCGGCGCTATCGATACGGTACATACCGGCGGCAGTGCGCAGACAACGAATCGTCCTCTTGACCTGCGTATAGATGGGGATGGATTCTTCGCTGTTAAGCTGTCTCCTGATCAAGAAGTTCCATTCTTGACGCGTGCGGGTGATTTCCACCTGGATGCGAATCGCAATCTTGTCACTTCTGACGGGCTGTTTGTATCTAGTGTTGACGGTGATGCGATCGTACTTGATGAAGCTGTAACATCATTTACGATAGCGCAAAATGGTGAGATTATCGGTAAGATGGATGACGGCACTTCTGAAATTGTTGGACAATTGGGAGTTGTTAAAGTAGTCAATCCAGAAGGTCTTGAGAAGCTTGGCGGCAACCTGTATCGCGTGACTCCGAACGCTAATCTTGATGGTGAGATCGAGATCGTAGCTCCAGGAGATGCTGAAGCAGGTACTGGCGCGATTATTTCAGGTCAATTGGAAATGTCCAACGTGGATCTGACATCCGAATTCACAGAGATGATCGTGGCTCAGCGCGGCTTCCAAGCGAATTCACGCATCATCACCACTTCCGATGAAGTGCTGCAAGAAGTAGTTAATTTGAAACGATAGAATGATAACGGGGTAGCTTAGCATTGGTACTTAGGCGCTCCACATGGAGCGTCTAGGCGCTAATGGCATGAGAAGGAGTGGAACCATGATTCAAGTGACAAGGTTAAACGGCTCACAGGTATGGGTAAATGCACTGTTAATTGAAGCTGTTGAGGAAACACCTGATACATACATCACCTTGTTTAATGGAAAAAAGATCATCGTCTTAGAGAAGGCTCCTGAAGTTATTCGCCTCATTACAGATTACATAAGCACAGTTGGCGCCGTATCTGGAACCGTCAAGCTGCAATCAACGGAGGGACAACCATGAAACGAATATTGCCATGGATGATAACGATGTTGTTGGCCATTACACTAATTACGCTTGTATTCATAATGGTCATGAATTCCCAGAACAACTCGCACAATAATCAAAATGCCAGCGGCGAAGTCCATATGAAACGTCTGACGGCGGATGATATATTGGAAGTTACATCTGTCATGACTGACATTAAGACGAATCTGGCAGCGAAAGATTACATCGTGCAGATCGGATTCTCGTTCCAAATGGACAGCCCAAAAACCTTGGAAGAGTTCGAAAAGATCAAAGACATCAAGATCAAGCCGGTAATTCTGAAAACTCTAGCTGATATGACGCCAGAAGAACTGGAAGGAACGAAGGGTAAGGATCAATTGTCTGCTAAGCTGATGGATCAGATTAATAAGATCTTGCCTCAAGGTAAAGTGATTCAGATTGAAGTGATAGAATTCATGATGGTTCGAGCTTAAGTAAGAAACAGATACATGACGCAAAACAGCTGATTCCTGTGAGGGGGTGAAACGATTGGTTGACGTTTTGTCGCAGAACGAGATCGATGCTTTACTAGCAGCGCTGTCTTCTGGTGAAATGGATGCGGAGGAGCTTAAAAAGGAAGATACCCAGCGTAAAATTCGTTCATACGATTTCAAGCGGGCCGTTCGTTTTTCAAAAGACCACATACGTACGTTGACACGCATCCATGAAAATTTTGCGAGATATTTAACTACTTATTTCTCTGCGCAATTGCGCACATTTGTGCAAATTAACGTCGTACAAGTCGAACAGTTACCCTATGATGAGTTTATTCGCTCTATTCCGAAGATGACGATTCTGAATATTTTTGAAGCAGAGCCTCTCAAGGGAAGAATGGTTCTTGAAGTGAATCCGAATGTCGCATTGGCGATGCTGGATCGATTATTAGGTGGAACTGGCGTTGCTCCGTCCAAGATACAAGGCTTGACGGAGATTGAAACGACAGTGATGGAACGTATATTCAGTCGTGCGTTTGACAGCTTGCAAGAAGCGTGGAAAGCGGTATTGGACATTCGTCCAAGGCTTGAAAGCTTTGAGACCAATCCTCAATTTATGCAGATCGTATCTCCGAATGAAACGATTGCATTGATCTCTTTAAGCACGAAGATTGGCGATACAACGGGGATGATTAATCTATGTATTCCACATGTTGTTGTGGAACCGATTATGTCGAAGCTGTCAGCGCATCACTGGTTTGTATCGGAAAAAAGAACAAGTGCGCCGGTTGAAGTCGAGAAGCTCCGCCAACGTGTTGAGCGAGCAGTTCTGCCAATCGTGGCTGAGCTTGGAGAATCACAAATCACCATTCAAGAGCTTATGCAGCTTACAATCGGTGATGTAGTACCGTTAAATAAGAAAGTGGATGATGGATTAACGGTAAGAGTCGGTGAACGTGTTAAATATATCGGAGTACCAGGCAATGTGAAGGATAGGTTAGCAGTACAAATTGAGCAAGTGCTTCAGGAGGGTGTGGAAGAGGATGACGAGTAAGGAATATTTGTCTCAAGAAGAGATCGATGCATTGCTTAGAAAGTCTGGAGAAGATCACGAGGAACCGAAGGCAGCTTCAGCTCCGATATCTGTGGAGCAGTATCTTTCACCGCTAGAGATCGATGCGCTTGGAGAGATCGGGAACATTACGTTCGGAAGCGCGGCAACTGCGCTTTCTACGCTGCTCGGTCGCAAGGTCGACATCACGACGCCAGTCATCAAAGTGTTGGATAAGAACAATCTGGAGAAGGAATTTCCTCATCCTCATGTAGCAGTTCATGTTCATTATGTGGACGGGTTTGAAGGTGTCAACTCCTTGGTCATCAAGACATCTGACGCATTTATAATTGCTGATCTGATGCTGGGCGGAGACGGTACGAATACTGCCGGTGAGCTGAATGAGATACATATAAGCGCTGTCCAGGAAGCGATGAACCAGATGATGGGTTCTTCCGCAACCTCGATGTCTACCATTTTCAATCAGATGGTGAATATTTCTCCTCCTGGAATCGGCATTCTGAATGCTGAGAAGGGTGAGGGCAGTGAGATGCTGCCGAACGAAGATGTTCTTATTAAGATATCTTTTAGACTGACGATTGCTAATCTCATAGACTCAACCATCATGCAGCTGTTAACTATTCCGTTCGCGAAGGATATGGTTCAACGACTAATGGGTGAGACGATGTCGCAAGCGAATGAAGCGGCGCCAACGCTAGAAGCAGCTGCTCCTGTTGAAGCTCCAGCAAGTGCGACTGGGGCAATGTCGAACACGCAGCCGGCCGCAGCGCCTCAGTATACAGGTGATCATATTGGAGGTGGAAATCCAATGGCTCAGCAAACGTATCCAAATGCTCCACAACAAGCGAATATGTATCCACCTATGAACAATCAACAAGGACAGATGTATGATTATCATGAGGCAGCAACGTCTCCTATTCCTGCACCGACGAGACAAGTGAATGTTCAGCCCGTTCAATTCGCTAACTTGCATGCAAATTCTTCATCGCAAATAGATGACACAAATATAAATTTATTGTTGGACATCCCGCTAAGAGTCACAGTAGAATTAGGAAGGACTCATAAGCAAATCAAGGACATCTTGGAATTATCTCAAGGTTCTATCATTGAGCTTGACAAGCTGGCAGGGGAACCAGTGGACATTCTAGTCAATAACAAGCTGATCGCTAAAGGGGAAGTTGTTGTAATTGACGAAAACTTTGGTGTGCGAGTTACAGACATCATGAATCAATGGGAACGCATGCAAAAACTACAATAATTGAGTTGGGGAGGATACTCAGCAATGGCAAATCGAATTTTGATCGTAGACGACGCAGCATTTATGCGTATGATGATACGGGACATTTTATCGAAAAATGGTTTCGAAGTCGTAGGTGAAGCAGCGGATGGTGCTCAAGCGATCGAAAAATATAAAGAAACCAAACCGGACTTGATTACGATGGATATTACGATGCCGGAAATGGACGGCATCACGGCTCTTAAAGAAATTCGCAAGATAGATCCTAGCGCTAAGGTAATTATGTGCTCCGCGATGGGTCAGCAAGCCATGGTTATTGATGCTATTCAAGCAGGGGCGAAAGACTTTATCGTGAAACCGTTCCAAGCAGATCGGGTTATTGAAGCGATCAAGAAAACGCTAGGATAAACCATGGACTCAGATGTGCCAACAATCCAACCTTCCGGTGTTGGAGATTACATAGGAAGCTTGTTTTCCGTCCTGCTGTCTCTTGCTCTAATTGTAATTCTAATTGTATTGTTCATTAAATTGCTCAGCCGCAAGAACAGGCTTTGGCAGATGAACCAAAGCATACGGATGTTAGGCGGAACTGGTATAGGACAGAACAAGTCATTGCAAGTGGTGGAGGTTGGCGGTACTGTATACGTGCTCGGCGTCGGTGAAGATATCACATTAGTGGATAAAGTCAGCGACCCCGAGCAAGTTGCTCTGCTACTGCTTTCATTTGAGCAGGCAGATCGACAAGCATCCGCGGCATCTATGCCAGCATCCTTAACCAAGTGGCTTCGACGGTCATACAAAAAAGGCCATGACCCTGTTCATTCTGATGATTATCAACAGAATAACGAGATGGAACAAGTATCGTTTCATGAGATGTTTCATTCGAAGCTGGAACAGATGCCGGATCGGCAAGCTCGAGTGGAGCGTTTACTAGACGAAGATATCAAAAAAGATCGGTAGATGGATTCATGAATAAGAAATGGTTTGTTGCGCTGGCAGCTGTAATGCTGATCTCTTGCTTTGCGGCTAATTGGGCGGAAGCATCACCAGTTATCCCCGACATTAATGTTCAGATCGGCGGAGGTGAAGAACAGTCAGGTATGACGACGTTGTCGATCATCTTGATCATTACGATATTAAGTTTAGCTCCCGCTATCTTAATTCTGATGACTTCGTTTACCCGGATTGTGATTGTGCTCGGTTTCGTGCGTACATCGCTCGGAACACAGCAGATGCCGCCTAATCAAATGCTAATTGGCTTGGCTCTCTTTATGACTTTGTTTGTGATGTCCCCAACGTTAGGAGAAATGAATCAGGTCGCTTTACAACCGTATATGAAAGGTGAACTGAATCAGACTCAGGCGCTCGAGAAGGCTGCCGTACCGATGAAGGAATTCATGTTCTCCCATACTCGAGAGAAGGATCTCTTGCTGTTCATGGATTATACACAGACGGAGAAGCCGAAAACTGTTGAGGATATTCCGTTGACTGTACTTGTTCCGTCTTTTGCGATCAGCGAGCTTAAAACAGCGTTCCAGATGGGCTTTATGATATTTATCCCATTCCTAGTCATAGATATGGTAGTCGCGAGTACCTTGATGTCGATGGGTATGATGATGCTCCCGCCTGTCATGATATCGCTGCCCTTTAAGATCCTGCTGTTCATACTCGTTGACGGCTGGCATCTAGTTGTGAAGTCGCTGCTCATGAGCTTTAACGTATAGGAGATGAAACGATGAGCACAGAATTTATTATCGGACTAGCTGGGCAAGCCGTGTTCACCGTCCTTAAGGTTAGCGCGCCTATGCTTATAATCGCGCTGGTAGTCGGACTAATCATCAGTATTTTTCAGGCGACAACTCAGATTCAAGAGCAAACGTTAGCATTCGTGCCTAAGATTATTGCAGTATTTTTGATCATTCTCATATGTGGCCCTTGGATGCTGACGATTATGGTTGACTTTACCTCTAATATCTTGAGCAATCTGAATCAATATATCGGTTAGGCTGTGGAACCATGGAAATTGTCACTCAGGCGTTCCCTGTTTTTTTGCTTATTTTGTGTCGAATAACCGCATTTCTTGTAGCAGCTCCTGTCTTTTCTTCCCGAGGCGTGCCGAATATGTTTAAGATAGGCTTAGCGTTTTTTATGAGTGTTATAGCCTATCTATTGTTCGGATTCGGTAAGACAGTGCCGTTTGACGGCATGTATGTGCTGTTCATTATTCGAGAAGTACTGATCGGATTGTTGATCGGGTTTCTGGCTCAGCTATTTTTCAACATCGTACACATTGCAGGATCATTCATCGATATGCAGATCGGATTCGGGATCGCAAACGTTATTGATCCATTGACAGGAATGTCAGCTCCTGTCATCGGTAACTTCAAGTACATATTTGTCATTCTGCTATTTCTCGGTATGAATGGCCACCATTACTTTATCGACGGGATGATGAGAAGTTTTGAGTGGATGCCGATTGACCAGAACAATTTCTTTCAGCGGATACAAGATGGAACAGTGCAGGAAGTATTGCTGACATCATTTGTTCAAGCGTTCACAATTGCATTTCAAATTGCTGCGCCATTAGCTGTCGCCCTGTTCCTAACCGACGTTGCCTTAGGTTTTCTAGCGCGTACAGCCCCGCAATTTAACGTCTTTGTCATCGGGATACCATTTAAATTGATAATCGGTTTAGCCGTGCTGCTCTTGCTCGTACCTGGATTTATATACGTGTTCCAGCAAGTGTTTGAGACGATGTTTAGAGCAATAGATCATCTATTGCGGGTCATGCCGGGATAGGGGGCAATTCACCATGAAGATGACACGGTATCGTTTAAAGCTAGATTTGCAAATGTTCTCGCAAGAGAAGACAGAGAAGGCTACACCGAAGAGACGACAGGAATCTCGTGAAAAAGGACAAGTAGCGAAGAGTATGGAGCTCTCGGGCGCGGCCATATTGCTGCTGACGTTTTGTTCGATGCTGTTCCTCGGGGGCTTTTTTAAAGAGCGTCTGATCAATATGTTTAGCGATCCGTTGGAGAATCAACTGCTGACCGAACTATCAATTGAGAATGTTGTTGCCTACTTCGGAGAAATGCTTATTCAATTTCTAATCCTAATGTCTCCAATATTCATCGTAGCCTTTGTAATTGCGCTTCTGGTGAATTATTTGCAAGTGGGGTTTTTATTTACAACCGAACCGTTGATGATGAAGTTTGAGAAGATCGACCCCATTAAAGGCTTTAAGAACATGTTCTCTTTAAAATCTCTTGTTCAGATGCTTAAGTCCATTCTCAAGCTTGTTATCATCGGTGTTATAGCTTATCTCTCCCTGTGGGGAGAAAGAGATAATATTCTTCAATTGAGTCATATGCCTTTGCAAGACATATTATCGTATACTGCAAATCTTACGGTAATGCTAGGCATTAAGATTGGCGCTGCGTTATGTGTATTAGCCATATTTGATTTTATGTATCAGAAGTATGAATTCGAGAAAAGCATTCGGATGTCCAAGCAAGATATTAAAGATGAGTATAAGAAGATGGAAGGCGACCCGCTCATCAAGTCTAAGATCAAAGAACGTCAACGTCGCATGGCTTTAATGCGAATGATGCAGGAAGTGCCGAAGGCGGATGTTGTCATTACGAACCCTACGCACTTCGCAGTCGCATTGAAGTATGAAGGGGCGTCGATGGAGGCACCAAAGGTGGTTGCAAAGGGTCAGGATTATGTCGCGCTCCGTATCAAACAGATTGCGAAGGACAACGGTGTGATAACGATGGAAAACAGGCCGCTTGCGCGTGCGCTGTTTGAACGAACAGAAATAGGTGATTCCATTCCGGCCGATCTGTTCCAGGCAGTCGCGGAAGTATTGGCATATGTATACAAAGTGAAAGGAAATGTCCGATGAGCGGACAGGGATGGAGGTAACAAGCCGTGAAAGTTAGAGATTTAACTGTCCTACTCGGAATCATCGGTATAGTGCTGATGATGGTGCTTCCGATTCCGAAGTTTCTTCTGGATATACTGCTTATCATCAACATTTCTTTAGCGCTTATTATCTTGTTGGTCGCGATGAATACGAAGGAAGCGTTGGATTTCTCGATATTTCCAGCGATGCTCTTGATTACGACGCTATTCCGTCTTTCTTTGAATCTATCAACAACGAAGTTGATTCTGACTGAGGCAGATGCTGGTGAAGTCGTTCGCACGTTCGGTGAATGGGTATCGCAAGGAAATATCGCTGTCGGCTTAATCGTATTTTTAATTCTAGTTATCGTACAGTTTATCGTCATTACGAAAGGCTCCGAGCGCGTTGCGGAGGTATCAGCGCGATTCACGCTCGATGCGATGCCAGGTAAGCAGATGGCGATTGACGCCGACTTGAATGCTGGGCTTATCAATGAGCTGCAGGCGAAAGAACGCAGACAGAAGATTGAGAGCGAAGCCGATTTCTACGGCGCGATGGATGGTGCGAGCAAATTCGTTAAAGGGGATGCCATTGCCAGCATCATTATATTGATCATCAACTTGATTGGCGGATTTATCATCGGCATGACGATGCACGAGATGTCCTTTAAAGAAGCTGCGGAAACTTACTCCATCTTGTCCATCGGTGACGGACTTGTCAGTCAGATTCCTGCATTGCTGATCTCTACAGCTGCTGGCCTTATCGTAACTCGTTCTGCATCCAAAGGTAATCTAGCAGAAGATATGAGCAGTCAACTTCTTTCGTATCCGAGACTGCTGTATATCGTTGCAGGCACGATCTCGCTGCTCGGGTTTTTCACACCGATCAATCTCATTTCCACGCTTCCATTCGCGGGATTGTTAGCATTTGCGGGATACCGCATGCAGATGAAGATGGATCGCACGGAGATCGAAAATGAACAGCTTGAGGAAGAGCAGCAGATTGAAGAGGTTCGCAGTCCAGAAAGCGTAATTAACCTGTTGCAGGTAGATCCTATAGAATTCGAATTCGGCTATGGACTTATACCGCTTGCCGATGCCCAACAAGGCGGAGATCTGCTCGACCGTATTATCATGATCAGACGTCAGTGCGCCTTGGAGCTCGGATTGGTCGTTCCAGTGATTCGAATTCGCGATAATATTCAACTGAAGCCTAATGAATATGTAATTAAGATTAAAGGGAATATCGTAGCCAATGGTGAATTGCTGCTGAATCATTATTTAGCGATGAGTCCTGGATACGATGATGATTCTGTGACAGGCATTGAGACCGTGGAACCGGCATTCGGCCTGCCAGCCCTATGGGTTGATGAGATGATGAAGGAACGTGCTGAGATGGTCGGATATACAGTAGTTGATCCGCCTTCAGTTGTAGCCACTCATTTAACGGAAATCGTTAAGAAGCATGCGCATGAATTGCTTGGCAGACAGGAGACGAAGGCACTTATCGATATGGTTAAGGAACAAAATCCTGCTGCGGTCGATGAACTGATTCCAAGTATTCTAACTGTCGGAGATGTTCAGAAAGTGTTGGCTAAGCTTCTTCGCGAGAAAATATCGATTCGCGATCTTGTTACTATATTCGAGACTTTGGCTGACTATGGTACATATACGAAAGACCCTGATGTGCTTACGGAGTATGTCCGTCAAGCCCTAGCTCGTCAAATTACACAGCAATACTCTACAACAGGAGAAACGCTGCGTGTTATTACGGTAGGACCGATGCTGGAGAAGAAGATTGCGGAAAGTGTTCAGCAGAATGAACACGGCTCCTATCTAGCTCTAGATCCTGGAACTACGCAGGCGCTGTTCCAGAAGTTTCAAGAACAGATCACGCGTATTCTCCAATCAGGCTATCAGCCTATCATTCTGTCATCCCCAACGATTCGCATGTATTTGCGCCAGTTGATGGATCGGACGATGCAGGATATTCCTGTATTATCGTATAACGAGCTGGAACCTAATGTTGAAATTCAGAGTGTTGGAGTGGTGAATGTATGAGGGTGAAAAAATACCTTGTCGAGACGATGCCGGAAGCGATGAGCCTGATTCGTCAAGAATTGGGTAAGGACGCTGTCATCGTCAGCACCAAGGAAGTGAAAACAGGCGGGTTTGCGGGAATGTTCCGCAAACGCATGATTGAAGTTACAGCAGCGGTCGATCATACAGCGACCAAGCGGCAGGAGTCGGATAAGCCGACGCCTGCCGCTAGGCCTGCAGTTCCAGCATCGCTCGCTCGTAACGTATATTCAAGCCAAACGAATAAGGATACCGCCTCTCAAACTGCCGCAGCCGCAGCGAGAGATGTCGAGCTGGATGAGCGTCCAGTGCGCCAGGTTGCGCCTCCTCAAGAGGAGTCAACCGCAGATATTCTGAGAGCCGTTAATACGGTTCGCCAAGATGCGTCCGGCGCATTCGGACTTTCAAGTACAGTGCTGCCAACTGTGGAACATAAGGCTGCAGCTGTATCATCAGATTCAGATATAAGAGAAGAATTAAAAGAGATGAAGGCCATGGTCCTTGCCATCATGCATAAATCGGAACGAGAAGCTTGGCCAGAATTCGTTAAATCAACGGAGCAGCAATTGTTGAAGCAGGGCGTATACAGCGATCTCGCACACCGATTCGTTCAGGAGGCTTGGAATGGGATCTCATCTTCGAGCCATGCCATAACGACTGAGGCTGTATTCAAGCAGCAGTTGAAAGATGTCCTTCTGCGTCATTTGGCAGGGCATGTAAAAGGCGAAATATCGAATGAAACAAACGTCATTTATCTAGCAGGACCGACTGGTGTTGGGAAAACGACGACCATTGCCAAGCTAGCTGCTGATCAGATGTTCAAGTATCGTCGCAAGGTTGGCTTCATCACTTCGGATACTTATCGGATCGCGGCGGTAGAGCAGCTGCGAACTTACGCATCCATATTGAATGCACCGCTGGAAGTCGTAACATCGCCGAACGATCTGCAGCGAGCATTGCATGAACTTCATGACTGTGACCTTGTCTTAATGGATACAGCCGGACGCAATTATCGCAATGAGCTGTATGTCAACGAATTGTTTTCCATGATCAAGCCATTGCCTGGCTCCGAAACGTTTCTCGTGCTTAGCTTAACGATGAAAACGGAAGATATGCTGAGTATATTGGATAGATTCAAACATCAAAGCATACAGCGTATCGTATTCACGAAGTCGGATGAGACGGACTCTTATGGCGTCATCTTGAATGTAGCTGATCGTACTGGAGTTCCATTCAGCTATGTGACGTACGGTCAGAATGTACCGGATGACATCAAGTCATTTATGCCGGACGAATGGATCGATAAGTTGTTAGGAGCGCAGCAATCATGATGGATCAAGCCGCATCGCTTCGCAACTTAATGTCTCGAGGGATGAACAAGTTTGAGCAAGATTATTCCCCGCCGACTGTAGAGACCAGATCAACCCGTATCATAACGGTTACAAGCGGAAAGGGTGGGGTTGGCAAGTCCAACTTTACTCTTAACTTCGCTATTTTACTGCAAGAGGCGGGGTATCGAACCTTGATCTTCGATGCCGATATCGGTATGGCCAACATTGATGTGCTGATCGGAGCACCCTCTACAGTAAGCTTATTTCACGTTCTGAGCGGCTTGAAGAAGCTTGAAGATATCGTTCAGATCGGCCCTAAAGGGATTCACTATATTCCCGGCGGGTCAGGATTCCACGATCTGCTGGAGATGCCTGCTGAATCACTGGAGAACTTCCTGATTCAATTAGAAGGCTGGTCAGAACGATATGATGTGATCTTATTTGATACAGGCGCAGGGCTGAGCAAAGAAACACTCCGTTTTGTAACCGCGGCTGAAGAAACGTTTGTCGTGACTACTCCTGAACCTACTGCAATTGCAGATGCATACGCACTTATTAAAGTCGTGCATGGAATGGTTCCGGAGACACGGTTTCGATTAGTCGTAAATCGTGTGACGGACTCTCGTGAAGGCGATCAAACGGCTGAACGATTGACATCAGTGGCGAAAAGGTTTCTGCAGCTGGATATTCCAGTGCTCGGTTATTTACTGGACGATCCTATCGTCATGCAGGCTGTAAAGAAACAGACTCCATTCTCTATGCTTTACCCTAATAGCAAGATTGCGATGCAATTACGACAATTTGTGCAGATTTATATGAATCAGCTCAATGAGATGCCGCAGCATTATGGGGAAAGTAGAGGAATGAAGCAGTTTTTTAGAAAATGGATGAAAAGTTGGAGATGAATCTCCTAGTCGAATCGAGTCACGACATATAAAATAATGATATACATTGCGAGCTGCCGCGAATCGTCAGAACCTATTTCATGCCAAAGGAGTGTGTGTGAAATGACATCCAAGAAGATTCTGGTCGTGGACGACTCGGCTTTCATGCGAACGATAATCTCTGATCTTATCTTGCAAGATCCCAACTTTACGATTGCTGGTACTGCTCAAAACGGTGTAGAAGCACTAGAGAAAGTTAAGGAATTGCAGCCGGATGCTGTTACTTTGGATGTTGAGATGCCCGTCTGCAACGGACTTGATGCGCTAAAAAATATTATGCTGGAATGCCCTAAACCTGTCATTATGCTCTCCAGCTTGTCTGAAGAGGGCGGTCGCGAGACAATCGCTGCGCTGGAGAACGGTGCATTCGACTTTGTATGTAAGCCAAGTCCGACCAATGGGTTTCAAGATATTCAAAAAGTCGGTGAGATGCTGATCGAAAAGCTGCATGAGGCAATCAAGTCTTCGCTTCGATTCGAACAGTTGAAACCGTCAGAAGCTATTAATGTACATATGAGCACAACTGCGTGTATTGAACCATTGCAACACAAACCATCAGATAAAGATGCTAGTGTGCATACGGAGCGTTCCACGTTCCCAAACGTGAAGCCGAGTTCGGCCAAGCCTCCACTGTCCAAAGAGAAACGTGATGCGTTTGGCAAGCAGGAAATTGCAGCAGGGCGGCTGACGAGTCTTAAGCCTGCTAATAGAGAAAGCATGACGGCTGCTCCAGCTAAACTTCCTTCTCAGCGAAATTCACTGTCTGCAGGCCGAAGAGTGGAGCCAACGGACCTTGTACAGCATTCAGATAGGCAGCTTGTACAGGCTAAGCCAACGGAGTGCAAGACTCGATTCTCAGAGATTATTGCTGTAGGAACTTCAACCGGAGGACCTCGAGCGCTGAAAGAGTTGTTGTCTGGACTTCCCGGCACGTTGGAAGCACCCGTATTTATCGTGCAGCATATGCCGCCGAACTTTACGAAGTCGCTTGCAGAACGCTTGAACACCTATAGTGAATTAGATGTTAGAGAGGCTGAGCATGGAGAAATCGTCTGCTCAGGTACAGCCTATTTAGCTCCAGGCGGTCTGCACATGACCGTTGTCGAACGATCGGATGGTAGACTAGCTATCTCGCTTGACCGCGGTGAACCACGTTCAGGACATCGACCATCTGTTGATACTTTGTTTGATTCATTGTCAGATCTGAATACATACAATCGGCACATCGTCCTCTTAACCGGAATGGGAAGCGATGGGGCGCGTGCGATGCGCCATCTAGTTGACGTTGGTGTCACCTCTACTTTCGCGGAGAGCGAGCGGTCCTGTGTTGTGTACGGCATGCCTAGAGCTGCTGTAGAGCTGGGTTGTGTGAAACATGTTGTGGATCTGCAGAATATGGCGAAAGAAATCGTTAAAGCGATACAATAACGGCCCAATGCCGGTGTACCTATGAAGGGGGGCGTAAACATGGATCTGAATCAGTATTTATCCATGTTTTTAGATGAAGCAAACGATCACTTGCAAGCCTTAAACGAGCATATGTTGGAATTGGAAAATAGACCGGATGATGTAAGTATCGTTCAGGTTATTTTCCGTTCAGCGCACACACTCAAGGGAATGTCAGCCACTATGGGCTTTGAAGACCTGGCATCATTAACCCACGAGATGGAAAATGTTCTTGACCTGGTCAGAAATCACCAATTGGCAATGGATGAATTCATATTCGACACACTCTTCAAGGGCTTGGATGCGCTTGAATCGATGGTGGGAGATATCGCGAATGGCGGTGAAGGCAAAGCAGATGTATCCTCCATCGTAGTTTCTCTCCAATCGATTGTAGACGGCGGCTATAAGAAGCAAGCTGCCGCGCCTACAGCAAGCGTTGAAGCATCAGCTGGAGTAGAACTGGACGTTGGATTGGATGAATTTCAACGCAGCATATTAGAGCAGTCACTCGAAGCGGGGATGAATGCTGTCTATCTTCGAGTCTCTCTGCGTGAGGATTGTGTCTTGAAGGCTGTTCGCGCTTATATGGTATTCCAAGCTTTAAGCGATAAGGGCGAGATTGTGAAGTCGACGCCTCCTGCTCATGATATTGAACAAGAAAAGTTTGAACGCGGCTTCTCGATCTACTTCGTGACTACGGAAAAAGTAGACTTCATCAAGCAGGAAATTGAGAGCATTTCCGAGATTGAATCCGTAGACTCTCACGAATTAAGTCTGGAAGATTTGCGCGTATGGAATAAACGAGTTCGTGAGCTGGAAGCGGGAGTGAGTGAATCTGCGCCTGCAGCTGCTGTCACGGAAACGCCTGCTAAAGCGAATGCGGTAGAAACTCCACGCCCTGCAGCAGCCCAAGCGCCTGTTAAGGAGCAACCATCGGCCAACAATGGACAACGCCAACAGAATCGTACGATTCGTGTTGATATCGATCGCCTCGACGTGCTGATGAATCTGCTGAGCGAGATGCTCATCGACCGCGTGCGACTCGAGGAAATAGCCGGAGAGCTGAAGAAGCAGGAATTGACTGAAACCGTCGAGCATATATCGCGTGTAAGCAGCGATCTGCAAAATATCGTGCTTAAGCTTCGCATGGTGCCTATCGATACAGTGTTCAATCGCTTTCCGCGGATGGTGCGCGACTTAGCCAAATCCTTGGACAAGAAAGTGGACTTCATCATTTCTGGTGCCGATACCGAGCTTGATAGAACGGTTATTGATGAGATTGGCGATCCGCTCGTACACTTGCTCCGCAACTCCTTGGATCACGGAGTTGAATCTATCGAGGATCGTATTGCGTCAGGCAAGCCAGAGACAGGTGTTGTACACCTGCGCGCTTACCAGAGCGGCAATCACGTGTTCATCGAGATTGAAGATGATGGCCGCGGAATTAACCGCGACATCGTTCTGAACAAAGCGATCAAGAACGGCATTGTTTCACAGGATAAAGCAGCGTCGATGACGGATGAACAGGTATTTCAATTGTTGTTTGCAGCAGGCTTCAGCACAGCCGAGACGGTATCGGACATTTCCGGCCGCGGTGTGGGGCTTGATGTTGTGAAATCGAAGATCTCAGCCTTGGGCGGACATGTTGTGGTGAATTCGAAGCTAGGACAAGGCACGACCTTTGTCGTCCAGCTTCCATTGACTTTGTCCATTCTCGCTGCAATGCTGTTCCGATTGGGCAATGAAAAGTATGCGATCCCGCTGACTTCCATCGTGGAAACAGGTCTCGTAACGAAGCAGCAGATTCGCCGTATTCACGGCGGGCTGCGGATGGTGGACTACCGCGATAGTGTGATTCCATTGTTGTCACTTAGTTCAATTTTTGAAACGCCTGACTACTCTGACTTTGATGAAGAGGAAGTCGAGATCATCATTATACGCAAAGGTGATCGACTCGCTGCAATTGCGGTGGATGACTTCATTGGACAAAGTGAAATCGTGTTGAAGCCGCTCGGAAACTACTTGAAGTCCGTGCCGGGAATATCGGGCGCGACGATACTTGGCGATGGACAAGTTGCCCTGATCGTAGATCCGAACGCATTGCTTAAATAGAGGTATATCAGAGGAGGATGTTATCCATGGGAGAAGAGATTAAAGTAGTAGTCTTTAAACTTGCGCACGAGGAGTACGGTATTGAAGTCGAACGAGTGAAGACGATCGAACGCATGATGCCGATTACCCGCGTACCCAAAACGTATTCCTTTATCAAAGGTGTTGTGAATCTGCGCGGCGTAGTAGTACCAGTTATGGATCTTAGCGGTCGCTTTGGCCTGCCGGAATCAGTGGAAACAGATCAGACTCGTATCATTATCGTCAATGCGCATGATCTGGAAGTCGGCTTCATCGTCGACGCCGCAAGCGATGTTATCGATATTCAGGAAGACAGCATCGAAGCTCCGCCTGAAGTAGTTGGCGGCATTCAAGCTAAATATTTGCGCGGTGTAGCTAAGATTGGCAGTGATCGCCTGCTGATCATGCTGAACCTAGCGGAAGTATTGAACCGAAATGAGATTATTCAGTTAGAACAGCTCGAGGTATGATGCTGCCTATGCTTGATAACCTTGGAGACTTTAAATTAGACGTCCTTAAAGAAATCGGGAATATTGGTGCTGGGAACGCTGCAACGGCTTTATCCTTGCTGCTTAACCGACCTGTTGATATGGCAGTGCCGAAAGTACAGCTGCTGCCATTCGAGTGTATCGCGGACGCAGTAGGCGGCGCAGAGCAGGTTGTAATCGCTATTTACTTTCGAGTTGCAGGGGAAGCGGAGGGGCATCTGTTCTTCATGTTGGAATGCGAGCCGGCTAAGAGATTGCTATCCCAATTGATGAAGGTACAGTCAGAGGATGAATACAGCTTTACGGAATTGGAGATGTCCGCTCTATGCGAGATCGGAAATATCCTATCCGGCTCATACTTGTCTTCGTTGGCCGACTTGACTCATCTTTATTTATCCCCAACCGTGCCTCAATTAGCAGTGGATATGGCAGGCGCCATATTGAATTATGGACTGATTCAATATGGCGAGATGGGAGACAGGGCGCTCTTTATTGATACGAGGTTTCTTGAGGATCACGAAGAGATAGAGGGCACATTTTTCTTCATACCGGATCCTGACTCTTTTTCAAAAATATTTGCTGCCCTGGGAGTGCCGATGGAATGATAGATTCATCAACTGTTGTAAAAGTCGGTATGGCCGATCTGAACATTTGCAGATCTGGTTCTATCCGCACATCCGGCTTAGGTTCTTGTGTAGGACTTACCTTGTATGATCCTGGAATCAAGATTGCGGGAATGGCTCACGTTATGCTGCCGTCTTCAGAGATTGCTAGAGAAGGAAACTTGAATATTGCGAAGTACGTTGATACCGCTATTCCTGAGTTAGTACGACTTATGCTTCATGAAGGTGCCGTGTTATCCAGGCTAATCGCCAAGATGGCCGGTGGCGCACAGATGTTTGCGTTTGCTAGCGGCAATGATATGATGCGAATCGGTCCGCGCAACGTAGAATCATGCAAACAGTTGCTGTCCCTCCTAGGCATCCCGCTAGTCGGCGAGGATACGGGCGGCAACTATGGCAGAACGATTGAGCTTAGCTGTGATGACGGTATATTGCACATACGCAGCGTGCAAAAGGGTGAAAAGGAACTGTGATGACGATGCGTGGAAAGATGAAGTGGAATATTAGCTCTGGAATTATTGGGTTTGTTGTGACAACGCTGGCTTCACTGATTTCAAATGTATGGTCGACAAGCTTGATTCGTGGAGCTATTGCGTTTGTCATCTGGTTTCTATTGGCATTTGCCGTACGCTATGCCGTACAGCTGCTGTTGACACCGAATAATGATGCAGCGAGTGCTGCTCAGTATAAAGTAAAGTCGTCAGAAGTTGGTCATGCAGTCGATTATACGACCCCAGATGACACGGATTCACTGTACAATATGCTCCACACCAAGCCTGCTGAACAAGAACTGGGGACGGAACAGGAGGATATAGGTCAATCCGGCTTTCAGCCTTTGTCACCTCCGAAGCTCGTTTCGAAGCCTTTGAAAGAGGAACAGTTAGCAGAGGCCGTACGTCACCTGATTCATAAGTAAGGAGGCTGAATGTCGTTGAGCCAGCAGAAGAGTTCAAAATGCTCTCATTATGAGCTGTGGCAACAGTGGAAGGAACAAGAGAATAATGAAGCGCGTAAGCAGCTGATTGAACTCTATTTGCCGATCGTGGAGTTTGTAGCAAATCGAATGGCTGCTGGTCTGCCGCGCAGCGTTTCCAAGGATGACCTTGCCAGCAATGGCGTGATGGGTTTAATCGACGCTATTGAAAAGTTTGACTACCGTAGAGGACTGCAGTTCGAGACGTATGCCTCATGGCGTGTTCGCGGAGCCATATTGGATGGACTCCGTTCAGGAGACTGGGTTCCGCGTTCGGTAAGGGAGAAGGCCAAAAAGATTGAAGAAGCTTATCAGCATCTGGAGCAGCATTATCTTCGTTCGGTTTCAGATGAAGAAGTGAGCCGATACCTTGATGTTTCGGTGTCTGAATTTCAAGGAATGCTCCAAGATGTTGCCGTGATGTCTCTGTGTTCGCTGGAAGATCCGATACGTGAAGAAGATACAGAGATGAGAATCTCAGTTCTGATTGATGAAACGGCCAAGAATCCTGTGAACAAAGTGAATGAACACTATTTAAAACAGTGCTTAGTTGAAGGAATTCATAAATTAACGGAGAAAGAAAGAATAGTCATTAATTTATTTTACTATGAAGATTTATCACTGAGTGAAATCGCAGAAGTGATGAGCTTATCACCTTCACGTATTTCGCAATTACATTCGAAAGCAATCATGCGTTTACGTTCTGCGCTTGAAAAGAATAGAGCATTGTTGCTCGAAGCGTAAACACAATGTCTCTATAAGGAATACCACTGTAGAGAGGAGAAAAGTCATGGCACCTACGATCCAGTTAGGGCAGTACTTGAATGTGACAATATCGGAAGACAAGATGCAAGCCTATCTGCATTTTACGGAGTATGATGAAACGTTTCAATGTACAGCGGAAGAACTGGAAGCGTTGCTGAGCAGTCAAGGGATCAGATACGGAATCCTTCCGAACGTCCTTAGCGAGTTTGCTATGCAGCCGCAGCAGTATCGCAGCGGTATGACCAAGGTCGCGGTAGGTTTATCCCCTGTCCACGGAACTGACGGCAAGATTAAGCTGCTAACCTCAAAAATGAATTCTACACAACGACCTTTAGAGCAGGCTAATGGCACGGTTGATTTGAAAGAGATCAACGCATTGAGCAATGTAAAGAAGGGCGAGCGCATAGCCGAGCGTATTCCAGCGGAAGCTGGAGTACCTGGCATGGATGTATGCGGTGATAAGATTGAAGCGCGTGAAGGTAAAGAAGCTCGTTTCAAGCTTGGGAAGAATGTCGTAGTGGATGACCAACAGGCGGCGATGTATGCGGCAATCGATGGCTTAATTGTCAAGACGGATCGAGATAAGCTCAATGTGTTCCCTGTTTATGAGATTAATGGTGATATTGATTACCGAACTGGAAATGTTGATTTTGTAGGTACTGTTGTCATTCGCGGCAATGTGCTGTCGGGCTTTAAAGTGAAAGCAGCGGGTGATATTCGAGTATATGGCGGCATTGAAGGCGCGTATCTCGAAGCAGCCGGTAGTATTGAAGTGATCGGCGGAATAATCGCAGGCAATAAAGGACATGTTCAAGCTGGTGAAGACGTGAGTTGTATCTTTATGCAGGAAGCGAATGTCACGGCAGGGGCGAATGTGACCGTTTCGCAAAGCATACTGCATTCTCAGGTTCGTGCTGGCAGGCAGGTCATCTGCAATGGAACGAAAGGACTGATCGTAGGCGGATCGATTCAAGCTGGAGATATGGTTCAAGCGCGTACGATTGGAAACTCGATGTCTACGGTCACCGTCATTGAAGTCGGAGTTCAACCAGAGCTGCGCAATGAAATGAACCAACTCCGCGTTAAGATGAAGGACAGCATGACCCATTTAGAAAAGACGGAGAAAGCGCTTCGAATACTCGACCCATTGGCTTCCAGCGGACAATTGAACCAAGAACGCATGGCTATGCGGTTGAAGCTGAATCTAATGAAGAAACAGCTGCTTGAAGAGCAGACGGAGATCAGAGAACGCATCTTCGAGATCGAGAAGATGTTGGAACAGACAGGCGTGGCGCGAATTGATGCATTCCAGCATGTCTATGGGGGAAGCAAGATTGTCATTGGGCGCTCGGTTCGTTTCGTTAAAGATGTGTGCAAACATGTCAGCTTCCGGTTGATTGACGGCGAAGTATCGATGTACTCCATATAGTGTCGCCGTATATACATATGACGATTATATTGAGGTGATCGCATGAACATGAGACCTGTTGAATTGCAGATTGCTGTTCCTCGCACAACTGAAGTATCAACGATCCAACAGCAACAGCAGCAGCGCCCGATGACGGAGCAGTCAATGCTTAATGAGCAGGCTGTTAAGCAGCTTCGGACGCAGCGCCAGCGCAGTGAGCAGGTCGATGCTTCTACTGAGGGGCGGATTCGAGAACAAGAGCAGGATTCAGCGCACAGCCATGATTCAGCGTCACAGGAACAGTCACAGGAAGGTAAAGATCATAAATTACCTGCAACTGAAACTGTTCCAGCCGCTCACCCGTATAAAGGCAAGCATATTGATTATTCCGTATAAGAAAGCAGCGCCGCCGTCGTGTTGAAGGCGGCGTTTGTACGTCAAAGTAGATGGAGGATGATGGAACTACCACATGAAGGATCCATGGATATACATCGTGCTGCTGGGTGCAGTAATTGCCGTGTTCGGTTGGCTGCGTCCACGTAAGGAAGAGCACACGGCATCATTTCAGAAGAACATGGAAGATACACTTGAACAGTACGTCGAAGAAGTAGCTGCAGAGAACGAACAGCTTCTTCAAGTCATTGAAAAGATGAAGCAAGAGCAGGACGCTCGACATGATGCGGCTAGGAGACGAATGGACAAGCTTGAGGCGGGCATTCATATGCTAGATGAGAAGCTGGAAACCATTCAATTGCTGAAATCTACTCCATCTATCGCTGTTGTTGAGCGTGAACGGATAAACGATGAACCGCAGCGTGAATCGATTATGTCGCAGCAAACAGTTGAAGAAGAAGAGGTGTTGGTTTCGCATCAGCGACCATCCGCCGAACTCTCGATACGCGATCGCTATCCCGAATTGTTCAACCTGCTGGATCAAGGTGTTCAGCCGTCAGATGCCGCTGCACAGCTTCAATTGCCGCTTGGAGAGATTCAGCTTATCATGCAGTTAGCGCTTCAGGAGGATAATCGTGTTTAGAAATCGATATTTTATAGTTGGGGTTGGGGTTGGCATCATAATTGGCGTACTCTTGCTGCAGATGATAATGGTAGGACAACAGCTAACTCCGGAGCTTACAAGAGAACAACTGGAGCAGGCAGCAAAACAGCAGGGTCTTCGATTAGTTCCTATTGATGGAGCACATGATGAACCAAGTCAGACTAAGTCAGATGTAAGCGGCGCAGTCGAGAAGAAGGCTGCTGAAGAAGACCGAAGCTCAAGTGAAGCAGATTCCGATAAGCAGCTGGAAGAAACAGCAAGCGCTGAGGTTTCTGGCGCCGCAGCTAATGCGAAAGATGCTGTGTTGCAAGAGGGCACCGAGAGCAAGAACAATGGTGAATCGGCGGAAAATGGAGAAAGCAATGAGAAAGGCGCAGCAGGAGATACGGTTGAACTGACTGCAGAGAAAGCTTCAATCGATGCGGATTCCAAAGACGCAGAGCCTCAAGAAGTAGATATTCGTATAAAGCCTAATTTATCGTCAATAGCTATCTCGGAACAGTTGGAGCAAGCAGGCGTTATTTCGGATGCAGACGCTTTTGTGGACTATATTAAAGATGAGAAGAAACAAACTATGCTCCGAGCGGGCTATTTTAAATTTGATGTGCCTTCAACGAATGAACAAGCATTAAAGGTGCTGACTTCTCATCCTAATGGATGAGTTGAAAATGGTTGCATCTCAAATATCATTATGATATATTAGTTGATGGTGTTAAGAACACACGCCGATTAATTTCGTCAAGGGTGCTTCCCGTCGTGGGGCTACCGTGCAGGAAGTCTTGATGGAAGATGATATTGGCGGAGGAAAACAAACCATTTAGGAGGTGTAGTGGAAATGGCAGTTATTTCCATGAAACAGCTTTTGGAAGCAGGGGTACACTTCGGTCACCAGACTCGTCGTTGGAACCCAAAGATGGACAAATATATCTTCACAGAACGTAACGGCATTTACATTATTGACTTGCAGAAGACAGTTAAGAAAGTTGAAGAAGCTTACAACTTTGTTAAGTCGGTCGCTGAAGAAGGCGGCACAATTCTGTTTGTTGGTACTAAGAAGCAAGCTCAAGATTCCGTTAAGGAAGAAGCAGAGCGCGCTGGTCAATACTTCATCAACCAACGTTGGTTGGGTGGTACATTGACTAACTTCCAAACAATCCAAAAGCGTATCGATCGCTTGAAGCAATTGGAGAAGATGGAAGAGGACGGAACTTTCGCTGTTCTTCCTAAGAAAGAAGTTATCATTCTCCGCAAAGAGATGGAGCGTCTTGAGAAGTTCTTGGGCGGTATCAAGAACATGAAGGGATTGCCAAGCGCATTGTTTATTATCGATCCTCGCAAAGAGCGCATTGCAGTTGCAGAAGCTCGCAAATTGGGTATCCCAATCGTTGGTATCGTTGACACGAACTGCGATCCGGATGAAATCGACTACGTTATCCCTGGTAACGACGATGCAATTCGCGCTGTTAAATTGTTGACTGCTAAGATGGCTGACGCTATGATCGAAGCTAACCAAGGCGAACAAACAACAGCTTAATTATCCAAATTGGATGAACAAAAGGGTGGCAGGCAGGTGATTCACCTCTCTCCACCCTTTTTTTGAACGTTAACTATTCATGCCCGCGATACATACGTGAGGCGGAATCTTGATTCGGAGGGAATATACAATGGCAGTTAATGCAAGTGCAGTTAAAGAATTGCGTGAAAAAACAGGCGCAGGTATGCTCGATTGTAAAAAAGCTTTGGAAGCAGCAGACGGTAACCTGGAGAAAGCAATCGAAGTTCTTCGTGAAAAAGGTCTTGCTGCAGCAGCTAATAAAGCTGGTCGTATCGCTACAGAAGGTGCAGTTGAATCCTATATCCACGCTGGCGGACGCATCGGTGTACTCGTTGAGATCAACTGCGAAACTGACTTCGTAGCGAAGACTGATCAATTCAAAGAATTTGCTCGTGACATCGCAATGCATATCGCAGCATCTTCTCCGAAGTATGTACGTCGTGAAGAAGTGCCTGCTGACGAAATCGAGAAAGAGAAAGAAATTCTAAAGGCTCAAGCTCTTAACGAAGGCAAGCCAGAAAAAATCGTTGAGAAAATGGTTGAAGGCCGCATCAGTAAATACTATGAAGAGTTCTGCTTGTTGGAGCAATCCTTCATTAAAGACCCAGACAAAACAATCGAAACTCTTGTTAAAGAAAAGATTTCGACAATTGGTGAAAACATCTCGATCCGTCGTTTCGTTCGCTATGAACTGGGCGAAGGCATGGAGAAAAAACAAGATAACTTTGTTGAAGAGGTTATGGCGCAAGCAAAAATGTAATCCTGCATACTGCGGATTGCGTGGATAGGAATGCCAAACGGCTATCAACAAACGCACTAAAAAAGTCGGAACACTTGGTGTTCCTTCTTTTTTAGATGTCGAGATGGAAAGTGGAGGGTATACATTGGAACAACCGGTTTATAAACGCATCGTATTAAAAGTTAGCGGAGAGTCGTTGTCAGGTCAAGCTGGATACGGCATTGAATCTGAAATGATCAATTCCATCGCGGAGCAAGTCAAAGAAGTCGTGGACCTCGGGGTAGAAGTAGCAATTGTATGCGGCGGAGGCAATATTTGGCGTGGAATCGCAGGAAGCGAAAAAGGGATTGACCGTGGAACGGCTGACTACATGGGAATGCTCGCTACAGTAATGAACTCGCTAGCCTTGCAAGATGCGCTCGAACAAATCGGCGTACCTACACGCGTTCAAACTTCGATTGCCATGCAGCAAATTGCTGAACCGTATATTCGACGCCGCGCGATTCGTCACCTTGAGAAAGGAAGAGTTGTTATCTTTGCGGCTGGTACGGGCAACCCGTTCTTCTCGACGGATACGACTGCAGCATTGCGTGCTGCTGAGATCGAAGCTGATGTTATCTTAATGGCGAAAAACAAAGTGGATGGCGTGTACTCAGCGGATCCGTTTAAGGACGCTAGTGCAGAGAAGTTCGAGAACTTGACGTATCTTGAAGTGTTGAATCGCAATCTCGGAGTAATGGATTCAACCGCAACATCCTTGTGCATGGATAACAATATTTCACTTGTCGTGTTTGCGATAACGGAACAAGGCAATATCAAACGAGTCGTACTCGGTGAGAAGATCGGAACAACAGTTAAAGGGAGTGTAGACTAATGCCTCAATCGATTAAGAAACATGCGGAAGAGCGGATGGAGAAAGCAGTCAGCGCTCTGAAACGCGAACTAGCGACACTTCGTGCAGGACGCGCTTCAGCTGCATTGCTTGACCGTATTCAAGTTGAATATTACGGTGCAATGACTCCAGTTAATCAATTAGCTAATATTAGTACACCTGACCCTCGCACATTGATTATTCAGCCTTGGGACAAATCCTCAATGTCTGAAATCGAGCGGGCGATCATGAAATCAGATCTTGGATTGACACCGGCAAATGACGGTTCTATCATTCGTCTAACTGTTCCTGCACTAACGGAAGAGCGCCGTATTGAATTGGTAAAGCAAACAAAGAAATATGGCGAAGAAGCTAAAGTAGCTGTTCGCAACATTCGTCGTGATGCTAACGACGATGTGAAGAAGCTTGAGAAAACGGATATTTCCGAAGATGAATCACGTCGTCACCAAGAAGACATTCAAAAGACTACAGATAAGTATATTGCTGAAGTTGAGAAAGTATTGGCAGGTAAAGAAAAGGAAATTATGGAAGTATAGAGTTTGACTAGCTTCAAAGATGATTACCCCTCCGTACGGTGGGGTTTGTTGTCTTTTTATTGAATATGGCGGAATCGGAAATAATAAGCTTCTTCAGAAGTTTTTCTTATCACCGGGTTGGAGGAGACCTAATGATTAAGCGAATCCAAAAATGGTTGAGACCAAGTGAGCTCAAGACAGATTCAGCTCCTTTGTCGCTAAACAATATTCCTAAGCACGTAGCCATTATTATGGACGGCAATGGACGTTGGGCCAAAACACGTGGACTGCCTCGAGTAGCGGGGCATCATAATGGCATGAAGGCAGTGAAGCGTGTAACGATCGCAGCTAATGAGCTCGGGATAAAAGTGTTAACTATGTATGCTTTCTCAACTGAAAATTGGACGAGGCCTAAGGAAGAAGTTGACTTCTTAATGAAGCTGCCGCAGCAGTTTCTAGCGATTGAGCTGGATGACCTTATAGCGAACAATGTGCAAGTCCGTATGATGGGATATCGTGACCAGCTTCCTTCCCATACCTTAGTTGCTTTGGAAGAAGCGATTGAGAAGACGAAACATAATACAGGACTAATATTGAACTTTGCTCTGAACTATGGTGGTCAACGAGAAATAGTGGAAAGTGTTCGTGCTGTTGCTCAGGATGTCCAAGCAGGCAAGCTCCAGCTGGAGGACATTAATGAAGAGACAATTGAATCTAAGCTTCTGTCCAGCGGTTTGCCTAATCCAGATCTTCTGATTCGAACAAGCGGTGAATTGCGTTTGAGCAACTTTATGCTCTGGCAGCTCGCTTACAGTGAACTGTGGTTTTCCGACATCTATTGGCCGGAATTCAACGAAAGCCATCTAAGGGAAGCGGTAGCCGAATATCAGCGCAGAACGCGTAGATATGGCGGATTACAATAAGTTGGAGGATAAGTCTTTATGAAACAGCGCATCATCACGGGTGTAATTGCAGGATCGCTCTTTGCCGTCCTCGTCTATATCGGCAAATGGCCATACGAGGCGCTGCTGATTGCTTTATCTCTAATCGGATACTTTGAATTTGTCCGTATGCATCACAGCCGAACATTTGACGTTGCTTCCATATTGGGTTATTTGATCATCCTGTTATTAACTGTACCTTGGCAGAATTGGGGAATTACGACCGAGCTGTCTTTTGAAGCGGTTGTGTGGTTCACCATGTTTGCGTTCTTATGTGTAACGGTATTGTCGAAGAATGTCGTGCCTATTCAGAAAGCTTCCGTTCTATGGCTAGGAGCTTTCTATATTGGCGTCGGTTTCAAATATATGATCATCACTCGTAATTCAATGGAAGATGGCCTTACTTGGACCATAATTTTATTCGCCGCAATATGGGCTTCTGACATTGGAGCTTATTTTACCGGACGAGCTATCGGCAAGCATAAGCTGTGGCCGTCAATCAGTCCGAACAAAACGATTGAAGGCGCGATCGGCGGAGTAGCCGCATCTATTGTGGTTGTGCTTATCGCGATGCTGATCTGCCCAGATCTGTTATCTATATCGAAAAGCCTAGGTATAGGCTTATCTGCGGCTGTGTTTGGGCAGATGGGTGACTTGATTCAATCTGCTTATAAACGGGTATGCGGAGTGAAGGATTCGGGAACCTTGCTTCCTGGACACGGTGGCGTGCTTGATCGCTGCGACAGCTGGCTGATCGTATTTCCGTTCGTGCACTTGATTGGCCTTCTTACTCTGTAGCCCTTATCTTGGGATAGAAGAGGTGCAAGGATGAAACGGATCTCCGTATTAGGTTCGACAGGTTCGATTGGTACACAAACATTAGATGTCGTGACCCATCATCCTGATCAATTTGAAATCGTTGCAATTGCTGCAGGCCGCAATACAGACCTGCTCATTAAACAAGCTAACCAATTCCGGCCAAAAGTCGTGTCGGTAGCTGATCGTGAAACAGCTGACGTTGTGCGTGATGCATTGCCTGCGGGAACTAGACTTGTATATGGTGACGAAGGGCTTATTGAAGCAGCTACATATGATGAAGCGGATTATGTGGTAACAGCCGTCGTTGGCAGTGTCGGATTGAAATCAACCCTTGCCGCAATTGAAAAAGGGAAAACGATCGGAATTGCGAACAAAGAAACTCTCGTAACTGCCGGACATCTTGTTACAGCCGCTGCTAATAAGCATCATGTTAAGCTTATGCCGATCGATAGCGAACATTCCGCTATCTTTCAATGTCTGAATGGAGAACCGCAGCGTGCTGTTCATTCGATCACGCTAACCGCCTCCGGAGGCAGCTTTCGTGATCTGACTCGTGAACAGCTGCACGGAGTAACAGTAGAACAGGCGTTGAAGCACCCGAACTGGTCCATGGGACAAAAGATCACGATTGATTCTGCGACGATGGCTAATAAAGGTCTTGAGATCATCGAAGCACATTGGCTGTATAATCTTCCTTATGATCAGATTCATGTACTGATTCATCCGGAAAGCATCATACATTCCTATGTCGAGTATGTGGACGGCTCTATCATTGCACAGTTAGGTATGCCGGATATGCGTGTGCCGATTCAGTATGCGATGACATATCCAGAGCGTTTAGACTGTCCTGCTCCGCGTCTTAATTTAGCGCAGGTTTCCAAGCTTCATTTCCGTGAAATGGACTTGCAGCGTTACCCGATGGTGCGATTTGCTTATGAGAGCGGTCGTGCAGGCGGTTCTGCTACAACTGTATTTAATGCTGCCAATGAAGTAGCGGTAGCGCGTTTCTTAAACGGACAGATTTCATTTCTTGATATTGAGCGTATCGTTGAAACGGCACTTAGCCGCCATCAGGTGCTTCAAGCCCCTGACTTGGCAACAATAGAAGAAGTGGACCGTGAAACGCGGCGATTTGCATCTTCGTTCTCGCACTAATGATATAGATTGAGACCTTTCGTTTGTAGAACGAGGTTCACTTGTGCAGGGTGCGTTAATAATGTTAATGTATAAGACATACAGTGAACCAAGAACGTAAAGGGGGATGCTACGCTGTGCAAATGGTACAAGTCGTTTTTCTATCCATACTCGTATTCTTTGTCATCGTGACAATTCACGAGTGGGGCCATTTTATATTTGCTAAACGTGCGGGCATTCTCGTCCGAGAGTTCGCCATCGGCTTTGGGCCGAAGGTATTCGCATATACTCGCAATGAGACTAAGTACACGCTGCGACTGCTGCCGATCGGCGGGTACGTACGAATGGCCGGAGAAGATCCGGAGGTCGTCAATATTCAGCCTGGTCAGACAATAGCAGTTCGTTTGAATGAGAACGCCGTATCTAAGCTGTATCTTGACCAACTCGACCTGCGGAAGAATGTGATTCGCGGCGAGGTAGTTTCGATTGATCTGGAACATGACCTGCATGTGACTTTGCTCGTTGAGGAAGAAGAGTTCGAGTATAAAGTGATGCCGAACGCGATGATGATCGTTAAGGGTGATGAAGTTCAGATCGCCCCTTACAATCGACAGTTTGGAAGCAAGACTGTCGGTCAGCGCGCGCTGTCAATCGTCGCAGGTCCGGTAATGAACTTTATATTAGCTTTCTTTTTATTCATGGGTTATATTCAGATGACGGGCATTCAGGTAGAGAACCCTACCTTCGTGAAGATCGACCAGATTACAGCTGAGATGCCCGCTGAGAATGCTGGTCTGAAGAAGGATGACATCATCGAGACCGTCAATGGCGTAGCCATTGGAGGCGATCGCGACAAGCTGATCAAGATGATAGCAGAGTCCGAGGGCAAGGAAATGACGTGGACGGTATCGCGAGACGGGAATCCGTTTCAGGTGAAGCTGACGCCTGTCAAGATGGAAGGTCAAGAAGGCGGGAAGGTCGGTATAGTCCCTGTCCTGCCGACGAGAACTGCCACGTTTGCAGAAACCTTGGAGTACTCCGGCAAAGCAATGGTCAACATGACCAAGAACATATTTGAAGGGTTCCGAATGCTAATATTCGGTCAATTTACTCTGGATGATCTAGGTGGTCCAGTACGTACATTTGAAGTTACGGGACAGTTCGCGAAGCAGGGCATTGATCAGCTCACGCTGTGGACGGCAGTGCTCAGCCTTTACTTGGGGATATTCAACCTTCTGCCTATTCCAGCGTTGGATGGCAGCAGACTAGTATTCCTCGGCATTGAAGCTATGCGAGGCAAGCCGATCGATCCGAATCGTGAAAGCATCGTTCACTTTATTGGCTTCGCCATGCTGATGCTGCTCATGTTAGCTGTTACGTACAATGATATATTGCGATTAGTTAGAGGATAATAATGTTAAGGGTGCTCGACCTGAATTAACATCATGAGCATCTTATTCACGGGAGGAACATGTCCGTTATGTCGAAGGAGAAACAATTTGTTACGGAAATAACACCGCAGCAAGAAGATTTTTCGCGCTGGTACATCGATGTCATCAAGAAAGCAGACTTGATGGATTATTCGCCAGTCCGCGGCTGTATCGTCTTTAAGCCTGACGGTTTTGAGATCTGGGATCATATTCGCGAAGAACTGGACCGTCGATTCAAGGAAACGGGACACCGCAACGCGTATTTCCCACTGTTCATTCCAGAGAGCTTTTTCCAGAAAGAGAAAGAGCATGTTGAAGGATTTAACCCTGAGCTTCCTTGGGTAACAGAAGCAGGCGGCGAGAAGCTTGAAGAGCGTCTTGCCATTCGTCCTACTTCTGAAACGATGATCGGCCATATGTATTCGAAGTGGATCCAATCCTATCGTGACTTGCCGCTGCTGATCAACCAATGGGCTAACGTTGTTCGTTGGGAAAAACGCACGCTGCCTTTCTTGCGCACAAGCGAGTTCTTATGGCAAGAGGGACATACTGCTCATGAAACGGAAGAGGAAGCACGTCAAGAGACGATGCAGATGCTGGAGATCTATCGAGATTTCGTTGAGAACTATTTGGCGATTCCAGTCATCGTTGGACAGAAGACGCCTTCTGAGAAATTTGCCGGCGCTGTCGACACCTATTCCATTGAAGCGATGATGAAGGATGGACGTGCCGTACAAGCAGGTACTTCTCATTATCTGGGTACGAACTTTGCTGTCGCTTTCGATATTCAATTCCTTGGACGTGAGAACACACAAGAGTATGCACATACGACTTCATGGGGAGTAAGCACACGACTGATCGGTTCCTTGATCATGGTTCATGGGGACGATCGCGGACTTGTGCTTCCACCTAAAGTCGCTCCAACACAAGTCATTATGATTCCGATCGGTCCTGCGAAGATGCGTGACCAGGTTGTTGGCCGAGCGAACGAGCTGTACGCTGAGCTGAAAGCTGCTGGAGTCCGCGTTCGTATGGATGATCGTTCTGATATGAGCCCAGGTTGGAAATTCAACGAATATGAGATGCGCGGTGTTCCAGTCCGTCTTGAGATTGGTCCACGCGATATGGAAAATGGCGTATGCGTACTCGTCTCCCGTGTCAGCGGTGAGAAGCGCATCGTACAGCAAGCGAATCTGGCGGAAGAAGTGAAGCAGATGCTCGCTGATGTTCACCAGGAGATGTTTGATCGCGCGCTTGAATTCCGCAACACTCATTATTATTCGGTTGATACCATCGATGAGATGAAAGCACAGATGGAAGATAAACGCGGATTCACACTTGCAGGCTGGTGCGGATCTCTTGCATGCGAGAAGCATGTCAAGGATGAAACAGGCGCAACGAGCCGCAACATTCCATTTGAGCCAAGCGAGAAGAAGCATACATGCCTCGTGTGTGGTGAAGAAGCGAAGCATACGGTTGTATTTGCGCGAGCTTACTAATCAACAGAGGGATTAAGATAGGCAGTGAATAGGCTTTCGATGTGGGAAGTTGAACGGACATCCGTACGATAACTCGACAGACGGAAGCCTTTTCTTTCGCCTTTAACGTCGCTATATGCAAGATAGTTATGGATTACGATATCATCGTTATAAATGTCATCAGGAGAGGTGTTGAGCAATGACGGATAAGAGACAGCGCTTTGAGCTGCTTCTCAAGCAGGTTGATTTGCCGGGAGAATTTGTCCAGCAATTCTTTCATGACGGATGGATCGAACGTGTTGAAACGAGTCGAACGAATCGAGAGTGGACTATATATATTACGAAACCGTCCGTAGTTCCGTCAGAGGCTTATCGAACCTTTTGTCTGAAAGTACAAGATAAGATGTCGCATATCGCCAAGATACGCATCATTTTTCAATATGAAGATTCTGTTGCTTATCAAGAGATTGTCGAAGCCTATTGGGGCTTGTTTATTGAATGGGCGAAGCGTGAAGTGGCGTCGGTCAATGGTTGGCTGAGCCGCGCGCTGCTTGAGATTGAAGGCGACCTTGTCATATTGTCCCTGACGGATCAGATGTCACTGGAACTCGCTAAGAAGAAGCAGATTGATGAGATGGTCAAGCAATTTTTCATGACGTACTTCTCAAGAACCGTTTGTGTCCAATTGAAGCTAGGCAATGATACGGAAGCAGTCGAAGCCTTTCAGGCGAAGCTGGTGGCGGAAGAGAGAGAGGCTGTATCCAAGCTGATGGAAGAGGCTGAGCGCGCTGCAGCGGAGCAGGCGGCGGTCGAGGCTGGAGAGATTCCAGAGAAGCTGCAATTCGGATATGAGATCAAGGATAATCCAACTCCGATCATGGATGTGCAGGATGAGGAGAAGCGAGTAACGCTTCAGGGTACCGTATTCGGACTAGAGGTTAAGGAGCTGCGAAACGGCAGTACGCTGTATACGTTCAATGTAACGGACTTCTCGGATTCGATGTTGATTAAGATGTTTGCCAAGACGAAGGATGACGTACTTCGTTTAAACCTGATTGCGAATGGAAAATGGATAAGAGTTCGCGGTCGCGTCGAATATGACCGCTTTATGCAGATTCCCGAGCTTGCAATGATTGCTTCCGACATTATGGAAGTGACGGCGCCGCCAGAGCGGCAGGACAATGCGGCTGATAAGCGGGTAGAATTCCATCTTCACACGGCAATGAGCACGATGGATGCTGTTACATCCATAAGCGATTATGTGAAGCAAGCTGCAAAATGGGGACATAAAGCGATTGCCATCACGGATCACTCTAACGTACATTGTTATCCAGAAGCAGCCAAAGCAGGCAAGAAGCATGGAATGAAGATTATATACGGTCTAGAAGCCAATGTAATTAATGATGATACTCAGGTTGTGCTCAATCCAGAACCTCGCAATCTGAAGGAAGCGACTTATGTCGTATTCGATATCGAGACCACGGGCTTGTCCGTTTCCAGCAACAAGATTATTGAGCTTGCGGCGGTCAAGATGCAGGATGGAAAAGAAATCGACCGCTACGCTTCATTCGTCGACCCGCATGTACGAATTCCTTACAACATTCAGCAGTTAACGAATATAACGGATGAGATGGTGCAGGGTGCCCCTGAGGTTGACGAGGTGCTGAAGCGATTCGTGGAGTTTACAGGCGATGCGATCATTGTTGCGCACAACGCGCGCTTCGATATGGGCTTCGTGCAGCACAACTTGAAGAAGCTGGGCATGCCGGAAATGACTAATCCGGTTCTGGATACATTGGAGTTTGCTAGATTGCTTCACCCAACGATGAAAAATCACCGTCTGAACACAATGGCGGATAAATACAAAGTATCACTTGAAAGCCATCACCGCGCGATTGACGATACGATCGCGTTGGCAGGTATTTTGCTGGGCTTAATTAACGATGCTTATCAGATTAAAGCGATCGAGATGCTGGATCGGCTGAATGATTACGTAGGACAGAATTTGTTCAACACTCGACCTTTCCATTGCGGTATCTATGCGCTGAACGCGGTAGGCAAGAAGAACCTATATAAGCTGATATCGATGTCGCATACAGAATACTATAACCGTGTGGCCTGTATCCCTAAGAGTAAGCTGGTTGAAATGCGTGAAGGCTTGCTCGTCATATCGGGCTGCGAAAAAGGCGAGTTCTTTGAGACGGTATTAAATAAGTCGCAGGAAGAGGCAGAGCAGGTCGCTGAATTCTATGACGTGCTGGAGATTCAACCCATAACGATGTATATGCATCTTGTCGATAAAGGATTAGTTGGTTCTCCTGAGCAGATTCAAGAGGCGCTGCGTAAAGTGGTGGCGATCGGTGATAAACTAGGCAAGACGGTAATCGCGACTGGCAATGTGCATTATTTGAATCCGCGGGACAAGCTGTTCCGTGATATTACGATTCATGGGATCACCGGCTTCAGCCCTTTGAAGGATATTCGCAAGCCTGATGCCCACTTCCGGACGACAACTGAGATGCTGCAGGAATTCCAATTTCTTGGGAAGGAATTGGCACATAAGGTTGTTGTTTCGAATACGAGTGAGCTTGCTGACCGATTCGAAGAAATCAAGCTGTTTCCAAGCGAGTTGTTCACTCCGATTATTGAAGGCGCGGACGAAGAGATTCGCACGAAGTGCTATGAAACGGCGAAGAAGCTATATGGCGATGAGCTTCCAGAGCTCGTAGTTGCTCGACTAGAAAAGGAGCTCGGTCCGATCATCAAGTTCGGCTTCTCTGCCAACTATTTGATATCGGAGCGCTTGGTGAAGAAGTCGAATGAAGACGGCTATCTCGTAGGTTCACGGGGTTCGGTTGGATCCTCAGTAGTCGCAATGTTCCTTGGGATATCCGAGGTTAATCCTCTGCCGCCTCACTATTCTTGCCGCAATGAAAGCTGCAAGCACAACGAATGGTTCACAGACGGCAGTGTTCCGAGCGGCTTCGACCTGCCTGATAAGGAATGTCCGAATTGCGGTACGATATTGAAAGGTGACGGACATGATATTCCGTTCGAAACATTCCTCGGGTTCAAAGGGGATAAGGTTCCCGATATCGATCTTAACTTCTCTGGCGATTATCAACCGCATGCGCATAACTTTACCAAGACTATGTTTGGTGAAAAATGCGTGTATCGAGCGGGGACCATCGGTACGGTTGCGGAGAAAACGGCGTTCGGCTACACGAAGAAGTATGAAGAGGATTATCACAAGAAATGGCGAGGAGCTGAGATCAACCGCCTTGCTGCCGGATGTACTGGCGTCAAGCGAAGCACGGGTCAGCATCCAGGCGGTATCGTCGTCGTTCCAGACTATATTGATGTTGAAGATGTAACACCGGTTCAGTATCCAGCCGATGACCAAACAGCGGAATGGAAGACGACTCACTTCGATTATCATGCCTTCGAAGAGAACCTGCTTAAGCTCGATATACTCGGACACGATGATCCGACGATGATGCGAATGCTGCAGGATCTAACGGGAGTTGATCCGACGACGATCCCGATGAATGATCCGAAAGTCATGAGTATGTTCAACTCGGTTACAGTGCTTGAGGTAACACCCGAGCAGATTCGTACGCCGGTAGCAACCTACGGTGTGCCGGAGATGGGTACACGCTTCGTGCGTCAGATGCTGATTGAAGCGCAGCCGTCCACATTCGCCGATCTCTTGCAAATATCCGGTCTGTCGCACGGAACAGGCGTATGGCTCGGCAACGCGCAGGATCTAATCAAGAACGGCGTCTGTACGATCAAGACCGTTATCGGTTGTCGAGATGAGATTATGCTGTTCCTCATCTATAAAGCGGGAATGGATGCGGGTCTTGCCTTCAAGATCACGGAAAGTGTTCGTAAAGGAAGAGGCTTGCCGCAGGAATGGATTGACGAGATGAAGAACTGTAATGTGCCGCAGTGGTACATTGACTCTTGCTTGAAGATCCAGTACATGTTCCCGAAAGCCCATGCTGCCGCTTATGTTATATCCGCGGTGCGGACGGCTTACTTTAAGCTGTATCATCCGATCGAATTTTACGCGACGTACTTTACGGTCCGTGCGGAGGACTTTGAGATTGATGTGTTATGTAAGGGCTATGAAGCGATCGGCAAGCTGATCGACGAGATCGAAGCGAAGGGCTTCCAAGCAACAACGAAAGAGAAGGGCATGATTGCCATTCTCGAGATGGCTTTGGAAATGACAGCTCGCGGCTACAGCTTCAAGCCGATTGATCTGTACCGCTCTGATGCTACCAAGTTCCTCGTTGACGGCACGTCGCTCCTTCCGCCATTTTCAGCTGTACAAGGAATTGGCGAGAACGCGGCGAAGAATATCGCTGCTTCGCGCGAAGGCGGAGAATACTTGTCAATCGAGGATTTCCAGCAGCGCTCGAAGGCAACGAAGACGATCGTCGAATTGATGACTCAAATGGGCTGCTTCCGCGGTCTTCCAGAGAGTAATCAGCTTTCGTTGTTCTAGCCGAGATCTCGAGCAAGTACTTGCTGGAAAACGATGGATAGGTGCGGGTGTTCGCGTGTTAAGGTTATGCCCTTGCCATTTGTCAACTGGCTGTGATATAATTTTTTGGTAATCATGTGGATACATCCGTTGAGAAAGAGTGGGGAAACCCACTCTTTCATTGTTGCCAACCTAATTTTGCGGTAATGACGGATATGACAATAGATCATGATGAGATTAACCTAACGTATTGGGAGGTACCCCGCTTGAGCAAACCGAGCATTACTTCAATCGTTGAAGAAATGGTAACGCCTTTCCTTGATGAGCATCATTTCGAATTGGTGGATGTAGAGTACGTCAAAGAAGGCAGCAGTTGGTTTTTAAGAGTATTCGTGGATAAGGAAGGCGGCATCGATATTGATGACTGCGGAATTGTTAGCGAGTATCTAAGCCAGAAGCTTGATGAGAATGATCCGATCACGGATGCTTATTTTCTTGAAGTTTCTTCACCAGGTGCTGAAAGACCGCTTAAGAAGGTGGAGGATTATGTTCGCGCAGTCGGCAAGCATGTCTATGTGACTACATATGAACCCATCAACGGTCTGAAAGAGTTCGAAGGTACGCTTGTATCGTTCGACGGTGAAACGGTAAACGTTCGTGTTGGCAATAAAGAGCACGGCCTGCCGTTCAACAAGGTAGCAAGCGCCCGGTTGGCGATTGTATTCTAGATGATTCACTGAAAAATCGAAAAATGATAAGGAAATGAGCCGATATTCGGCTGGAAGGGGGAGCTAAAGACATGAGTATCGATTTTATCGAAGCACTGTCGGAAATCGAGAGAGAAAAAGGGATCGGTAAAGAAATATTGATCGATGCGATTGAGGCCGCATTGATCTCCAGTTACAAACGCAACTTCAACGCAGCGCAAAATGTTCGTGTTGATATCAACCGCGCAACTGGTGTAATAAAAGTATATGCTCGCAAGACTGTCGTGGATGAGGTGATGGACCCTAGGCATGAGATCTCGGTCCAAGCTTCGCGTGAAGTTAACCCGAACTATATGCTGAACGATGTATGCGAAATTGAAGTTACACCGCGTGAATTCGGCCGTATCGCCGCGCAAACGGCGAAGCAGGTTGTCACACAGCGCATTCGTGAGGCGGAGCGCGGACTGATCTATAATGCGTTTATCGACAGATCGGATGATATCGTAAACGGTATCGTTCAGCGTCAGGATCTGCGCAACGTTTACATTGACCTCGGCAAGGTTGAAGCGGTTCTTCCATTGAATGAAATGATGCCGAACGAGAAGTTCAAGCACGGAGATCGTGTGAAAGCATACATTACGAAGGTGGAGAACACGAACAAGGGCCCGCAAATCACGCTTTCACGCACGCACCCGGGATTGCTGAAGCGTCTGTTCGAGCTGGAGGTTCCTGAGATATTTGACGGTGTTGTCGAGATCAAGTCGGTAGCACGCGAAGCGGGGCAGCGTTCGAAGATTGCTGTATACTCGCGCAATGCGGAGGTCGACCCTGTCGGCTCCTGTGTAGGACCTAAGGGCATGCGCGTTCAAACGATTGTGAATGAACTGCGCGGCGAGAAGATCGATATCGTTCGCTGGTCTGAAGATGTGGAAGAGTATGTTGCGAATGCTCTTAGTCCTTCCAAGGTCGTGACAGTTGATGTTCATGAGGAAGAGAAGATGGCACGCGTTATCGTGCCGGACTATCAATTGTCGCTCGCTATCGGTATCAAAGGACAGAATGCTCGTCTTGCTGCCAAGTTAACTGGCTGGAAGATTGATATTAAGAGTGAATCACAAATTGACGAGGAACCGTTGTCCGGAGATTCAGCTGATGACAGCGATCTCGAGTGGGCAAACGAATAATCACCGAGGCGCGGCCAATCTCGTATGATCCGGTCACCTTCCTCGGAAGGATAGATCGAGTCGGAAGGAGGCATAGTCATGAAACCGAGAAAAGTTCCGCTGCGCAAATGTGTAGCATGTCAACAAATGATGCCAAAGAAAGAACTGATCCGTGTCGTGAAGACACCTCAGGACGAAATACTTATTGATCTAACAGGCAAGAAGTCAGGTCGTGGAGCTTATTTATGCGGTAAGCTGACCTGCTTCAAGCTAGCTCACAAATCCAAGGCTCTTGACCGTGCTCTCAAGCATCAAGTGCATTCCGATATATATGAGCAGTTAGCGCAAGACTTCATTCGTGTGGAAGACGAGTTTCTTGCCGGCAAGGAGCGAGAAGATGATCAACAATAAAGCGCTCTCCCAGCTGGGGCTCGCACAGCGCGCAGGCAAACTGGTAACGGGAGACGACATTGTATTTAAGGCTGTACGTAATAAGCAAGCTCATCTCGTGTTCGTAGCCGGCGATGCCTCTGAGAACACGAAGAAGAAGTTTCGCGACAAGTGTCGGACCTACCACGTTCCACTCGTCATCGGATTTACTCGCGATGAGCTTGGCGAAAGCATAGGTAAGCTTGACCGTGTCATCGTCGCTGTGACGGATCATGGTTTTGCGACAATGATGAAGAGCGTGCTTATGACTATGTCGGAGGTGGAGTATATTGAGCAAACAAGAGAAGGACAATAAGGACAAATTAAGAGTTTATGAATATGCTAAGTCAATAAACATGAGCAGTAAAGAAATTATTACGATTCTAAAACGTCTTAGTGTGCCTGTAAACAATCATATGAGTGTAATGGAGAATGATGCTGTGGGTAAAGTAGAGCAATTTTTTAAAGATGTCAAAGCAAATGCACAAGCCAAACGAGAGGTTCAGCCTTCTAAACCTCAAGCACAAGTAAGTCAATCACCAAACGTATCTGCGGAAACACCGAAACAGAACGAACAGCGTGAACAGCGTGAGCCTCGTGAGCAGCGCGCTCCGCGCGAACAAGGTTCGAATTCACGTCCGGAAGGCCAACACAGCGGTAATCGCGACGGCCAACGTCAGGGCCAGGGCGGACAAGGCGGCTACCGCGGCAATCGTGATGGCCAACGTCAAGGCCAGGGCGGACAAGGCGGCTATCGCGGCAATCGCGACAACCAAGGTCCAAGACCGCAGGGTCAAGGTCAAGGTCAAGGTCAAGGTCAAGGTCAAGGTGGCCAAGGACAGGGCGGAGACCGTCCGTATCGTCCGCGCGACAACCAAGGTCCAAGACCACAAGGACAAGGCCAAGGACAAGGACAAGGCGGAGATCGTCCGTACCGTCCACGCGACAACCAAGGTCCAAGACCACAAGGTCAAGGTCCAAGACCGCAAGGTCAAGGTCAAGGCACTCAAGGCCAAGGTGGAGATCGTCCGTACCGTCCACGCGACAACCAAGGTCCAAGACCACAAGGTCAAGGGCAGGGTGGTCAAGGCGGTTACCGCGGCAACCGTGACGGCCAACGTCCTGCTGGTCAAGGCCAAGGCGGTCAAGGCGGCTATGGCGGCAATCGTGGTTCATCCTCGAAGCCTGCTGCTCCAGCACCGGCGCGTTCTGTAGTAGAGAAGCCGCAACCGGCTCGCTTGAACCAGAATCCACGCCCGAACAAATACAATGAAGAAGAGCGCAATGGCGGTCGCGGCGGTAAAGGCCAAGGCGGCAAGCGTTTCGATGATTCACGCAACAATGCACGCGGTGGACGCTTCGGCAAAGGAAGAGGCAAGCAAGGCGGTCGTCCTCAAGAAGTGCGTGAAAAGATTGATAATACACCGAAGAAAGTTATCGTACGTGGTACGATGACAGTTGGTGAAGTGGCGAAGCTTCTCCATAAAGATGCGTCTGAAGTAATCAAGAAATTGTTTATGATGGGCGTTATGGCAACTATTAACCAAGAGCTTGATCTTGATACAATCCAGCTTATTGCGGATGACTACAAGGTTGAGGTTGAACTGAAGCTTCCTGTACAGGAGGATCCGTTCGAAGAGGTTGAAGAAGCTGACGAAGAAACAACGCTTGAGATTCGTCCACCTGTCGTAACGATCATGGGACACGTTGACCATGGTAAGACTACCTTGCTCGACTCGATCCGTAAGACGAACGTTACTGGCGGCGAAGCCGGCGGTATCACACAGCATATCGGTGCGTACCAAGTTGAGATCAACAATAAGAAGATCACGTTCTTGGATACACCGGGTCACGAAGCGTTCACGATGATGCGCGCGCGTGGTGCTCAAGTTACAGATATTACGATTATCGTTGTTGCAGCAGATGACGGCGTTATGCCGCAGACAGTTGAAGCAATCAGCCATGCGAAAGCGGCTGGAGTTCCAATTATCGTTGCCGTTAACAAGATTGATAAACCAGAAGCAAATGCAGATCGCGTTATGCAGGAACTGACAGAGTATGAGCTTGTCCCTGAACAATGGGGCGGCGATACGATCTTCGTTAACGTTTCCGCTAAGCAGCGTATCGGTATTGAAGAACTGCTCGAGATGATTCTGCTCGTGTCTGAAGTGAATGAGTTCAAGGCGAATCCGAACAAACCTGCACGCGGTACGGTTATCGAAGCAGAGTTGGATAAAGGTCGCGGTCCTGTTGCTCGTATCCTCGTACAACAAGGTACATTGCGCGTAGGTGATGCGCTCGTAGCAGGAACATCCTTCGGACGCGTGCGTACGATGGTAAACGATCGCGGACGTCGATTGAAAGAAGCGGGTCCATCTACACCGATCGAGATTACAGGTATGGCTGAAGTGCCGCAAGCAGGCGATCCGTTTATCATATTCGAAGATGAGCGCAAAGCGCGTTCCATCTCGGATAAACGTTCCATCACGCTTCGTCAAAGCCAGCTTGGCTCGAACACTCGCGTGACGTTGGATGATCTGTTCCAGCACATCAAGGATGGCGAGATGAAAGAGCTTAACGTTATTATTAAAGCCGACGTTCAAGGTTCCGCAGAGGCGCTTCGCGGCTCCCTGCAGAAGATTGATGTAGAAGGCGTACGCGTTAAGATCCTACATTCCGGCGTAGGTGCGATTACCGAATCGGATGTTATCTTGGCGACTGCATCCAATGCAATCGTGATCGGTTTCAACGTTCGACCTGATGCTCAAGCGAAGCTTACAGCTGAGCAAGAGAAGGTTGACGTTCGTCTGCACCGTATCATTTACAAGATCGTAGAAGAAATTGAGCAAGCGATGAAGGGTATGCTTGATCCAGAATATAAAGAAGTTATTCTCGGTCACGCTGAAGTTCGCAACTTGTTCAAGATCAACAAGACCTTTATCGCAGGTTGTATGGTTACATCCGGCAAGATTACCCGGAATGCTGAAATACGCATCATTCGCGACAGCATTGTCATCCATGAAGGTAAGCTTGATTCCTTGAAACGATTCAAAGATGATGCTAAAGAAGTGGCTCAAGGCTACGAATGCGGTATCATGATCGATAAGTTTAACGACATGAAAGAAGGCGACGTTATCGAAGCGTTTGTCATGGAAGCTGTTGAACGCAAATAAGTCGCTTTACAGAACTAGAGGTGATTGACATGGCCAAAATTCGTGCAGGGCGTGTTGGAGAGCAGATTAAGAAGGAATTAAGTCAGCTTATCCAAATGGAATTAAAAGATCCTCGTATCGGTTTCTTAACTGTAACCGGAGTAGAAGTCACGAATGATTTATCTATGGCTAAGATCTATTTAAGTGTCTTGGGTGATGATGAAGCGCGCGAGAACTCGCTTAAAGCGTTGGAGAAAGCAAAAGGCTACCTTCGCTCTGAGCTGGGCAAACGCATCATGCTTCGCCACACACCTGAGCTGGTGTTTAAGTTAGATTCATCGATTGAGTATGGAAGTCGAATTGAACGCATCTTAAACGATATACGGGATGGGAATGAACAACATGACCAATAATCCTGGCCACCAAGAAACGAACCATGTAACAGGCAGCGCTGCGCTGCCTGTTACTGGTTCGTTTCCGGCTACATACAGACATGATCTGGATCGCGCATTGCAATTTATCCGCGAGAATGATGATTTTCTCGTCGTTGCTCATGTCCACCCGGATGGTGATGCGATTAGCTCAACACTAGCTATCGGTTGGCTGCTTCGCCATTGGAGCAAGACGTATACGATGATGAATGAGAATCGCATACCTGGAAGGCTTCATTTCTTGCATGATGTGGAATCGGTCATTATTAGCGAACTTGAGCATAAGCCTGAAGATCGTGTATTCAATGCAGTCATTTGTGTGGATTGCGCTGACTACGAGCGAATCGGAAAGATTATGGATCGAGTCGCACCCGATGCTCATATTTTGAATATTGATCATCATCCAACTAACAATCACTACGGTGAAGTTGCGCTGATCAGGGAAGATGCAGCCGCCACAGCAGAAATTCTATTCGATCTATATGAACATGCAGGTATTCAGCTGGATGTTGATGCAGCGACGATACTCTATACTGGATTATTGACGGATACTGGCGGATTCCGTTACAGTAATACGACTCCTCACGTGATGGCTATAGCCTCCAAGCTGCTCGCATATGGCGTGAACGGCAATCTAATCGCTGATCGCCTGTTAGAGCAAATGACGCTAGCACAGATGAAGCTTATACAGCGCGGCTTGTCCCGCCTCACATTTTCCGAAGATAACCGAATATCATGGCTGTGGATCACACCTGAGGATATGCGGGAGACTGGGGCTTTGAATGAGGATCTTGAGGGTTTGGTCAATTATCCGCGCAATGTAGAGGGCGTTGAAGTTGGCATACTATTTAAACAGTTGGAAGAGACACGACTCAAGGTCAGCTTGCGGTCGGGTGAAAAAGTTAATGTAGCGGCAATTGCACAGCATTTTGGCGGGGGCGGCCACATTCGTGCGGCAGGCTGCACACTGTTAAAGCCGTTGGACGAGGCGATAAATGAGGTTATTGAGCAGGTGAAGCAGCATTTATGAGTAAACTTGATGGCGTGCTTCCAGTATGGAAGCCGGAAGGATGGACTTCTCACGACGTCGTAGCTAAGGTACGCGGCATTACGAGAGAACGGAGAATTGGACATACCGGAACACTGGATCCGATGGTTACCGGTGTGCTTCCTTTATGCGTCGGCAGAGCGACTCGAATCGTGGAGTATTTGCAGGAGCTGCCGAAGCAGTATGAGGCGGTGCTGCGTTTCGGTATTGCTACAGATACTGAGGATGCTACGGGCAATGTTATTGCATCGAAGGATGCATCCAGCTTGACGGAAGAGCAGGTGCGCGAAGCTGTTCAGCGATTCATCGGCGAGATCGATCAAGTTCCTCCTATGTATTCAGCGGTAAAAGTCGATGGTAAACGATTATACGAGCTTGCCCGCGAAGGCAAAACCGTAGATCGAAAGGCTCGACGAGTGACCGTTTACGGTATTGAAATATTGGACATGCAATTGGGAACGAGTGAACCAACCGTTCGATTGCGGGTTACCTGCTCGAAAGGGACTTATATCCGTACACTGTGCGTCGATATAGGACAAGCTTTAGATGTTCCTTCGACGATGGAATCGCTAATTCGAACGAAGTCGGCACATTTTGGACAGGAGCAGTGCTATACGTTTGAGCAGATTCAGGAGGCAGCCGCACGCGGCAGTGTGCAGGAGCTCTTAATGCCTGTTGATACGGCTATGTCGTTTTTGCCTGCTGTTACGGTAATGGATTCATTTGCGCATTATGCCATTCAAGGTAAGGGCATTCCATTCCGTGCCTGTTCTTTCCAACCTTTGACGAATCAGTTGTATCGATTGTATGATGAACAGGGAACATTTTACGGGCTATTTGAAGTACCAGAAGGCAGTGCTGCTTTGCGGGCTGTCAAAGTGTTTGCCTCATAAAAACAGGCGATAGGCGCACTTATTGGTTATCTTCAGGGATGACTGGTTGTGCGTCGACCTTGCAACTGAATTTGTGAATGGATTAACATACTAATCCTGAGATGGATAGGTGGAATACGAACAACATGGAAACGATATTTTTAACGAATTCCCTTCAAGATGCTAGTTGGCTAGAATACAAACCGCAGGTATTAGTGCTTGGACATTTTGACGGTATACACAAGGGGCACGTTCATGTTATAGAGCGCGCGCTTGCATATGGGAAGCAGCATCATCTGCCGGTGAGCTTAATGACCTTTCATCCGCATCCGAAGAGAGTGTTCGGACGTTCAGGCTATGATCGCTATTTAACGCCGTTAAAAGAGAAGCAGCGCTTGCTGAGCCAACTCGGTCTTGACCGAATGTACGTAGTGAACTTTGACCATCAATTTGCAAATGCGACCGCTGAGCAATTCGTGCAGGCTGTTTGCGGCTTGGGAGCCAAGCATGTTGTCTGCGGATTCGACTATCGCTTTGGGCATATGGGGAGCGGGACAGCATCCTATATGCAAGATTGGGGCAAAGATTGCTTCACAGTCGATATCGTCGAGCCATGTAACGCGGAGGGGCTGAAAGTGAGCAGCACGCGCTTGCGAGCTTGCTTGTCAGATGGCAATATTAGGCTAGCGAACCACTTGTTGGGCCGACCTTATACGATCTCTGGCGAAATTGTACATGGGGAGAAACGCGGCCGTACGATTGGATATCCGACTGCCAACGTTCAGCCGGAGGAGCCTTACTTTATCCCACGGCTAGGAGTTTATGCGGTAAAAGTCGAAGTTCGGGGCAGCACTTATGATAGTGTATTAAGCATCGGTCTTAAACCAACTTTCCACAGCAATATATTGGAGCCGATCATAGAGGCTCATTTGTTTGATTTTAATGAAGATATTTATGGTGAAGAGATGACGATATTCTTTGTTGAATATATTCGTCCAGAAGCTAAATTTGCTTCAATCACTGAATTAATCGAGCAAATAAACCAAGATGCTGAAGAAGCACGTAAAATATTGCATTAAGCTTCATCTTAACATTTACTTTGCTATTTATTAATGATATACTTGTCACATTGTTGTGCATTAGCGCAGCAAGTCCATTGCTTGGTTGTACGATCTCACCGACGTCTACGAGGCTCTAGGACATAATAAATTATTTTAGGAGGTGAATAGGATGGCATTGACTCAAGAGCGTAAGCAACAGCTTATCGAAGAGCACAAGACTCATGCTTCCGACACAGGTTCTGCGGAAGTGCAAATCGCTATCCTTACGGAAAACATTACGAACTTGACGGAGCATCTTCGCACACACAAGAAGGATCACCACTCCCGTCGCGGTTTGTTGAAGATGGTAGGCCAACGCCGTAAATTGCTGGCATACTTGAAGAACAAAGATGTTAAACGTTACAGCGCATTGATCGCGAAACTCGGTCTTCGTCGCTAATAGCTCTAAACCAAGCAGCCTGGTTGTTACTGCCCGCGACAGTGTGGCATGCAACTGGGTTGCTTTTTATTCATGTTAGGATGTATTGCAGTGCTTACCCTTGCATCTTTACATAAATAGACTTATTATTTCGCCGCGGGTGCGGTTTTTGTATGGCATAGCAGGAAATAATGGGACTAGCTAAGAAAACTACAACGTAACATATTGAGGAGGGATTTCCCATGCATCGCATCGAGATGGATCTAGGCGGACGACCGTTCGTTATGGAATACGGTCGGTTAGCTAAGCAAGCTAATGCAGCGGTAACGGTTCGCTATGGCGATACAGTTGTATTATGTACGGTAACTGCTTCGAAAGATCCGAAGGATTTGGACTTTTTCCCGTTGACGGTCAACTATGAAGAGCGCATGTACGCAGTCGGCAAGATCCCAGGCGGATTCCCGAAACGTGAAGGTCGTCCGAGCGAGAAGGCGATATTGTCGAGCCGTTTGATCGACCGTCCGATTCGACCATTGTTCCCGGAAGGCTTCCGTAACGATATTCAGATTCTGGATCTTGTCATGAGCGTAGACCAAGATTGTCCGCCAGACATCGCTGCAATGATCGGTACTTCAGCAGCACTCAGCATTTCTGATGTTCCATTCAACGGACCAATCGGCGGCGTTATTGTCGGTCGCGTAGATGGTCAATTCATTATCAACCCTACGGTTGAGCAAGAAGCGAAGAGCGATATTCACGTAGTTGTTGCCGGTACGAAGGATGCCATCATGATGGTAGAGGCCGAAGGCAATGAGATTCCGGAAGAAATTATGCTTGAAGCTATTCTGTACGGCCATGAAGTCATTAAGACGATAGTAGCAACGATTGAACAGTTCACAGCAGTTGCAGGTAAAGAGAAGATGGATGTTCATCTTCACGCTGTAGATAGCGATGTGAATTCGGAAGTGCGCGCATTTGCTCAAGCGCGTCTCGTTGAAGCGATTCGTATTCAGGAGAAGCATGCTCGTCAAGACGCAATCGATGCAGTCAATGCAGATGCTGTTGCTCATTTTGAGATAGCTTATGCTGAAGCTCCTGAGAAGCTTGAAGATGTTAAGGAAACGCTGTATGACATCGTTAAAGAAGAAGTTCGCCGCCTCATTACGCATGATAAAGTGCGTCCGGATGGAAGAAAACTGGATGAGATTCGTCCGATCGACTGTGACACTCATCTGTTGCCTCGTACTCACGGCTCCGGCTTGTTTACTCGCGGACAGACTCAAGCGCTTAGCGTATGTACGCTTGGTACGCTTGGAGAAGTTCAGATCATTGACGGCCTAGGCTTGGAAGATTCGAAGCGCTTCATGCACCATTACAACTTCCCGCCATTCTCAGTCGGTGAAGCTCGTCCTTTGCGTGCTCCAGGTCGACGTGAGATCGGTCACGGTGCTCTTGGTGAGCGTGCATTGTCCAAGGTTATTCCGTCAGAAGCAGACTTCCCGTATACGATTCGCCTTGTATCAGAAGTAATTGAGTCCAACGGTTCAACGTCACAAGCAAGCATATGTGCAAGCACAATGGCTATGATGGATGCAGGTGTTCCGATCAAGGCTCCAGTTGCTGGTATCGCTATGGGCTTGATCAAGGATGGAGAGCATTTCTCAATCCTGTCCGATATTCAAGGTATGGAAGATCATCTTGGCGACATGGACTTTAAAGTAGCAGGTACTGCTGAAGGCGTAACAGCTATCCAAATGGATATTAAGATTGACGGTATTGATCGTGAGATCTTGAGTCAAGCTCTTGCACAAGCACGCGAAGGCCGCATGCACATTCTGGGCAAGATGCTCGAAGCGATCGATAAGCCTCGTGAATCACTGTCCGAATATGCGCCTAAGATCTTGACGATGACGATCAATCCGGAGAAGATCCGCGACGTTATCGGTTCCGGCGGTAAAGTCGTGAACAAGATCATTGAAGAAACAGGCGTTAAGATTGACATCGAGCAAGATGGACGTGTATTCATCGCTTCTCCTAGCCAAGAAGCCAATGAGCGCGCTCGCGATATTATCGAAGGTATCGTTCGTGAAGTCGTTGTTGGCGAAGTCTATACAGGTACAGTTAAGCGTATTGAGAAATTCGGCGCATTTGTAGAAATTCTGCCGAACAAAGATGGCTTAGTGCATGTATCTCAGTTGTCCACTGAGCGAGTTGAAAAAGTGGAGGACGTTGTCGCAATCGGCGATAAGCTCGAGGTTAAAGTTGTCGAGATCGACCCTCAGGGCCGAATTAATCTGTCTCACAAGGTTATTCTTGATCCAACAGCGGAAGGTGTTGTGAAGACTTCCGGAGCGCCTAGACCAAGACCGCGTGATCGTGAAGGAGATCGTGGTGGAGACCGCGGACGTGATCGCGATCGCAGACCATCAGGCAATGGCCAAGGTCCGCGCAGCCCGCGCCCAACTCAATCCTAATGTTATCGACCTCTTATGACCATCGTGTTCTAAGAGGTTGGTTCAAACTTTATAAAGCAAGGAAAGAGGCAGAATATTTCTGGCTCTTTTTTTTTGTGTGCTCGTTCGACATTGTTGAAGACAATGTAATATCAACAAGAATGGAAACGCTCATTAGTTCCAAATGATATAATATGCTCGCTTCTCTTCAATCATTCCTTCTTCATGTCTAGACTGTGCAGTTGACCGCATAACGATGGGGCGTTGTGCATAGAATGAAAGCAATGGAAGGACAACTATAGAAGGACAACCATAGAAGGGAAGAACGTCATGACGAAGTTTACAATGCGCAAACTCTTTGCTATTCTGATGAGCAGTCTGGCTGTCATACTGATTGCAGAATGGACAGACGTTGGCAGCTTTATAAAGGAACAGAAAGCAACAGTATTGCAGACAATTGCTGCGCCTAGCGACGCGGTATCAGAGGATGCGCTGATGACACGAATTAGAGAAGAAGCGAAGCAGCGTTATGTCGCCCCGATTGATGCTCAAGTGGACCGAGTGTGGAAGGCGATTCCTGGCTATAATGGTTTAGAAGTGGATGTGGATTCCAGCTACAAAAAGACGAAGGAATCGGGCAAGGATACTCCGCTTCAGCTCGTTTATCGCGAAATACCGCCAAAGATAACTTTGAACCAATTGCCTCCCCAGCCAACATTCAGAGGCAACTCGAATAAGGAAATGGCTTCAATTATGATCAATGTGGCATGGGGAAGCGAGTACATTGAGCCAATGCTCGATACGTTAAAGAAGGAACAGGTTAAGGCCACTTTTTTCTTTGATGGTTCATGGGTAAGAAAACATCCAGAGCTGGCCAAAAAGATAGCTGATGACGGTCATGAGATCGGCAACCATGCCTATTCACATCCCAAAATGAGTCAGCTGGACGAAAGCAGACAACGCGATGAAATAACGAAAGCGGAGCGTTATATTAAGGAAGCTACTGGAGTCAACAGCAAATGGTTTGCTCCTCCGTCGGGAGATCTGAATGCGACGACGTTGAAAGTCGCTCATCAGCTTGGAATGAGAACTGTGCTGTGGACTGCGGACACCATTGACTGGCAGAAGCCCAGCCCTGCGACAATTATTGAGCGAGTTCGCAATAAAGCAGGAGCGGGTACGTTAATTTTGATGCATCCGACAGCACCGTCTAGCCAGGCGCTTGGCGGCTTGATTCAAATGATCAAGAAGCGCTCTTTAACGCTGGGCACAGTCAGTGAAACTTTGTCTGAATCCCGTATTCTGGATGGTAAAGTTGAGTAAAGTGCAGATATTTGGTAGGATAGTATAGCATTGATCACGGTTGAGGAGGACCTCCGTTGGAGAAACTGCAATTGCGAAACGGCTTGCGAGTCGTCTTAGAGAGAATACCTACCTGCCGTTCCGTCTCATTCGGAATCTGGGTCAAGACCGGCTCCAGATATGAGAATGAGGATACGAACGGTATCTCCCATTTTATAGAACATATGTTGTTCAAGGGAACAGAGCGTTTTGACGCTAAAGAAATTGCTGAGTCATTTGATGCGATTGGCGGCAATGTGAACGCCTTTACATCTAAGGAATACACGTGCTACTACGCTAAGGTGTTGGATGAGCATTTGCCGATTGCGGTAGATATGCTGTCCGATATGTACTTCCGTTCCAAGCTGCAATCAGAGGAGCTGGAGAAGGAACGCAATGTCATACTGGAAGAAATATCGATGTATGAAGATACACCAGATGATATGGTACATGATCTGATGACTCGCGCGGCTTATGGCTCTCATTCACTGGCATATCCGATCCTAGGAACGGAACAATTGCTGCAGCGCATGACGCCGGACACACTCCGTCAATATATGAAGCAGCACTATACCATCTCCAATACGGTTATAGCGGTTGCAGGAAACATTGACGATTCCATTGTTGATTTGCTGGAGAAGCACTTCGGGGATTTCAGCAATGATCAAGCGCAGGAACAGATCTATATGCCTGAGTTTCAGAGCGATCTGCTCTATCACCAGAAGAAGACTGAACAGAATCATATCTGCATGAGCTTGCCTGGTTGTTCAATCTCTGACCCTCGTCTTTACGCTATGATCTTATTGAACAACACTATCGGCGGAGGAATGAGCTCGCGTCTGTTCCAGGAAATTAGGGAGAAGCGCGGCTTGGCTTACTCCGTATATTCATATCATTCTTCTGCGGCGGACAGCGGCTTATTCACGGTTTATGCCGGCACAGCGCCTAAGCAGACGAAGGATGTGCTGGAATTAACGATGGAGATTCTTCAGGATATGACAGTTAAAGGGATGACGGCAGACGAGCTGCGCAAAGGGAAGGAACAGTTGAAGGGAAGTCTGATACTGAGCCTTGAAAGTACAGGAAGCCGGATGAACCGACTTGGCAAGAACGAGCTGATGCTCGGCAAACACTATACACTCGATGAAATGATTGCACGGATCGACGCGGTAACGATGGAAGATGTGGATGTCATTATTCAGCGAATGGTTCAAAAACCATTTGCGGTAGCTATGGTTGGCGCGAATGATCAAGCGATCTCAGCTATCAGGAGGGATTGTCTTGTACCAACAGTATGAAGTTCAATTAAAACGATTGCCAGGCAATGAAGATGTGAACATGCCGGCGCGAATGTCCGAGCTGGCTGCCGGCTTCGATCTGTATGCAGCCGTGGATGAGCCGCTTACGATAGCCCCTGGGCACCGAGCGCTCGTACCTACGGGCTTCGCGATGGCGCTTCCGCCGCAGCTGGAAGCGCAGATTCGCCCCCGCAGCGGTCTGGCATTCAAGCATGGCATCACTTGCTTGAATTCACCTGGAACCATAGACGCAGATTATCGCGGCGAAGTGAAGGTGCTGCTCATTAATCATGGACAGCATGCTTTCACCATTGAACGCAATGAACGTATTGCGCAGATGGTCATCCAAGAGGTACCGCGTGTGAACATTGTAGAAGTAGAAGAGCTTACGGATACGACACGTGGTGAAGGCGGATTCGGCCATACAGGAGTGAAATAGAACTTATATCTCGTTTTACATAAAGCGCTGGTTCCTTTACGGGGATCGGCGCTTTTGTAATGGAGAGGAATGATCGGGTTAGCCTCTGTGCGCTCTGCACCCTTTCTGGGCGGCTGCATAAGATGTTGTATACGTGTCAGGCCATGGAGAAAGGAGCGAACGGCGAACATGTTAACCGGAATTCATGTTGTGTTCTTGGGCGGAGACGCGCGGCAACTGGAAATGTTTCAAAGGCTGGCAGAGATGGATGCCAGCGTCACACTGGTTGGATTTGACCAACTGTCAAATCCATATCACGGCGTACAGCGTCAGCCTCTGTCCCCGGAGCTGCTGGCGACAACAAACGCCCTCGTGCTGCCAGCCGTTGGAACCGATGATAACGGGCGCGTTCACGCGATATTTACGTCAGAAGAGCTGACGCTTACCGAAGAGCATGTAGCAGCATTGCCTAAGGATTGTCTTGTGTTTACGGGTATGTCAAAGCCTTACCTCAGCAAACTATGCGCCAAGTATCGAATTCAGCTGATCGAACTGTTTGAGAGAGACGATGTGGCCATCTACAACTCGATTCCTACAGCTGAAGGCGCGATTATGATGGCTATTCAGCACACGGACATTACACTTCATGGTTCAGATATTATCGTCCTCGGTATGGGTAGAACTGGTTTTACGTTAGCTCGCACATTGCTGGGATTAGGAGCGAATGTCAGAATCGGAGTTCGTCGAGATGAGCATTTTGCAAGAGCTTCTGAAATGGGATTTAAGCCGTTTTATTTGCGTGAGCTGGCGCAGAGCGTGTCAAATATCGACTTGCTTTTTAATACGATACCGACTATGATAGTCACAGCGCAGGTCATTGCTCAGATGCCGAACCGCGCGGTGCTTATAGATCTGGCCTCGAAGCCAGGCGGCATCGATTTTCGGTTTGCTGAGAAGCGTGGAATTAAGGCAATGCTCGCACCAGGTCTTCCTGGTATCGTAGCTCCGAAAACTGCAGGTCGTATTCTCGCGAATAGCATCAGCCAGCTCTTGCTGGAATCTATGCAGAATCGAGGGAATGGCCATGAACTTTAACGGAATTACGGTGGGCTATGCGCTTACGGGCTCTCATTGTACATTTGACGAGGTTATGCCTCAGATTCAACGTTTTGTTGACCTTGGCGCAAGAGTAATACCGATAGTATCGAATACGATCATGACGACAGACACTCGTTTTGGTACTTCCGCACATTGGCAAAAGCAGTTGAAAGATATAACAGGTAATGATATGATTTCTACAATTGTTGAAGCCGAGCCTCTTGGACCGTCTAAACTGCTTGATGTGCTTGTGATTGCGCCATTAACGGGCAATTCGACGAGCAAGCTCGCTAATGCGTTGACGGACGGACCGGTGCTTATGGCGGCGAAGGCGCAGATGCGCAATCAGCGGCCATTAGTACTCGCGATCTCCACGAATGATGGACTCGGACTGAATGCAGCCAACATTTCGAAGCTGCTCATTATGAAGCATATTTATTTCGTTCCGTTTGGTCAGGATAATCCGGTACAGAAGCCGAATTCACTTGTTGCCAGAATGGATTTGATTCCTGAAGCGTGTGCAGCGGCACTTGAGGGCAAACAGCTCCAGCCGATGCTCATCGAACGCTTTCAGTATAAATGACTTGCGGAGCGGAGCGTGATCGTATAGATTCACGCTCTTTACGCTCCAAGGCGCTATAGAGGGGAGAAACGACAGATGACGAATCAAAAGCGGTTTAATGTAGCAGTAGTTGGTGCCACAGGGGCAGTAGGGGAACAGATCTTGAAGCTGCTCGCGGAGCGTCAATTCCCAATCCATAAGCTGAAGCTGTTATCTTCTGCTCGTTCTGCAGGCAAGAAGATTGAGTTTAACGGGGCAGAATACACTATCGAGGAAGCGCGTCCTGAAAGCTTTGACGGCGTTGACATCGCGCTGTTCAGCGCAGGCGGAGACGTGAGCAAGGCGTTATGTCCTGTCGCAGTTGAGCGAGGCGTAGTATGTATTGATAACACTAGCGCTTACCGTATGGACCCTAATACGCCATTGGTTGTACCAGAAGTTAACCCTGAGAAGATTCGTGAACATAACGGTATCATTGCCAATCCTAACTGTTCGACGATCCAGATGGTTGCCGCGCTGAAGCCGCTGCAGGACCGCTATGGTCTCGAACGCGTTATCGTTTCTACTTACCAAGCTGTTTCAGGAGCTGGCGCTCGTGCAATCGATGAGATGCTGCGCCAGACGAAGGAAGCGCTCGAAGGCCGCGATGTGGAGGCTGACATTCTTCCCGTATCGTCATTGCCTGTGAAGCATCAGATCGCATTCAACGCAATTCCGCAGATTGATAAGTTTGATGCCAACGGCTTTACGTATGAAGAGTTGAAAATGATTAACGAAACGAAAAAGATTATGGGCGACGACAATATTCAAGTAACTGCGACATGTGTGCGTATCCCTGTCGTATATGGACATTCCGAGTCGCTTTACGTAGAATTAAAAGAAGAATTCGATCTGCAGGAAGTTCGCGAGCTGCTGGAGAAGGCTCCTGGCATCACTGTGGTTGATGATCCGTCCAATCAAGCTTATCCATTGGCTACTGATGCTGCTGGCAAGAAGGACGTGTTCGTCGGACGTTTACGCCGAGATCTTAACCATCCGCGCGCGTTGAACATGTGGATCGTGTCCGATAACTTGCTCAAGGGAGCTGCATGGAACGCTGTGCAGATTGCTGAGCATATTGCGGCGGAACATCAAGAATAGCCAGAAGTCAGGCAGGAAAGCTCCTGCCTTTTTCTTTCGGTAAGAGATTTTTCCTATCGAAGCACACTTGAAGCTGGACTGCTGCCGTCAACAGCAGCTCTATATAGCAATGCTGTGTTCTGGCAGTCAGTCTTCTTAGGTTGGAGGAAACATTAAATGCGTATATTAGTTCAAAAGTTCGGCGGTACTTCGTTATCGACATCAGAAAGCAGAGAAAGAGTCATTCATCATATTCGTCGAGAACTGGCTGAAGGCTACCAGCTTGCAGTCGTTGTGTCGGCTATGGGTCGTAAAGGCGAGCCTTACGCGACAGATACATTGCTGGATTGGGTCCGTCAAAATGGAGACCAACTGCCTGCGCGCGAGCAGGATTTGCTGCTATGCTGCGGAGAGATTATTTCTGCGACGACGCTGTGCAGCTTGCTGCAAGCGGAAGGCATCTCTGCGACTGTGCTCACAGGCGCTCAAGCCGGCTTTAAAACAGATGATCATTATGGAAATGCCCGTATTCTGGATGTGCGTCCGGAGCGGGTTATCGCTGCATGGAAGCATAATCAGGTTGTAATCGTTACCGGCTTCCAGGGTCAAACGGAGCAGGGTGACTTTACGACGCTTGGTCGCGGAGGCAGCGATACTTCAGCTACAGCTTTAGGCGTTGCCCTTCATGCTGAGATCGTTGACATATATACCGATGTAAACGGCATACTAACGGCTGATCCGCGTATTGTTGAGGATGCTAAGCCACTCAGCATCGTAAGCTATGCTGAAATATGCAATATGGCCTACCATGGTGCTAAGGTAATACACCCACGGGCTATTGAGATTGCGATGCAAGCCAATGTGCCTGTACGCGTACGATCTACCTTTAGTGATGACGAGGGAACGCTAGTTACGCACCCTGAAGGCTTTCGTGATCAAGCAAAAGGGATCTTCGATCGATTTGTCACCGGTATTGCATATGTAAGCAATGTGACACAGATAACCGTTAGCGCTCAGGACGGGGCGGATGACTTGCAGTTAAATGTGTTCAAAGCGATGGCACATAACCAAATCAGTGTTGATTTTATTAATGTTACCCCTTCAGGGGCAGTTTATACGGTATTTGACTCAGATGCGAATAAGGCGTTGGAAGTTCTGAATGAGATGGGATATTCCCCTAAATCATTATCAGGATGTGCCAAAGTGTCGGTTATTGGCGGCGGCATGAACGGTGTACCAGGTATTATGGCTCATATTGTAGAAGCGTTGACGAAGCAAGAGATTCAGATTCTTCAGTCTGCCGATTCCAATACGACGATTTGGGTGCTTGTCCGCAAGGAAGATATGGTACGCGCGCTGCGCGCTCTGCATACTAAGTTCGAGCTTAATCGTTAACGAGTAATGAAGAAGGAATAATTGCGGTAATGCCATGCGTTCGTACCGCAATGAACAGGGAGGGCTTAATTGTGGATTTCGGGAGATTGATTACGGCGATGGTTACGCCGTTTCATGCCGATCAAACAATCAATTGGTCGGAAACGGAGCGATTGATTGAACATCTTATTGAGGATCAGAAGAGTGATGCGCTCGTTGTCAGCGGGACGACTGGTGAAGCACCGACACTGACCGATGAAGAGAAGGTCGAACTGTTCCGTTTTGCAGTCGAGAAGAGCAATGGACGCGCTAAGATTATTGCGGGTACGGGAAGCAACAATACTGCGCATTCGATACATCTGACGAAGCTGGCTGAGCAGGCAGGCGCTGACGGTGTATTGCTTGTTGTACCTTATTATAACAAGCCAAGTCAGGAAGGGATGCTTCAGCATTTCAAGGCGATTGCGCAATCGACAGCGCTGCCAATCATGCTGTATAACGTGCCAGGACGCACTGGAAGCAGCATGAGTGTGGATACTACGCTTCGTCTTGCCCGTGAAGTGTCTAATATCGTCGCTACGAAAGAATGCCACTCCATTGAACAAGTGTGCCAGATTGCTGGCGGCGCTCCTGAATCGTTCCGCGTATATTCTGGCGATGATTCAGCGACATTGCCTGCACTTAGTGTTGGCGCTTATGGTATAGTCAGCGTGGCGTCTCATGTGATCGGCGCTCAAATGAAGGAAATGATTCAGCATTACGTGGAAGGTCGCGCGCAGCAGGCTGCAGCTTTGAATTACAAGCTGTACCCTGTATTCAAGGGCTTGTTTGAAGCTCCGCACCCTGTTCCGAACCCGGTTGCTGTTAAATATGCATTATCTTTAACAGGGTATCCGGTTGGCGGTGTTCGTTTGCCATTGGTAGACGCATCTGCTTCCGAACAGCAATTTATTCGCGAATTAATGGCTGGTTATCTAAAATAAATACTCCGTGAAAAATAGGCAATTGCCTAATAATAACTGCTATTTAACCGCCGATGCGACGCTGCATCGGCGGTTTGCATTTAGGAGACGTTAACAGGTAAGCAAAACGCCGACTTGTGTTTTTTCCATTTGTTCATGTATAATGATTTACAAGTGACTGGGTGCGGTATATTTAATATTATGAAAGATGTTCATTGGTACGACGGCCAACTGAATACAGGAGGTATTGATTGACATTGTCGAAGAAGAACAACTCGGATAAATTGTCTATATTTGCGTTGGGCGGCGTAGGTGAAATCGGAAAGAACATGTACGTTGTTCAATATGGTAACGATATTGTAGTGATTGACTCAGGTCTGAAATTTCCCGAAGAAGACATGCTCGGTATAGATATCGTCATTCCAGATATTTCGTACTTGACTGAGAATCGTGATAAAGTAAGAGGTATTGTGATTACACATGGACACGAGGATCATATTGGCGGATTGCCTTATGTACTCAAGCATCTGAACGTACCTGTATACGGTACTCGTCTGACGCTTGGACTAATCGAGAGCAAGCTGCGCGAAGCGAATTTACTCGGTGAAACGAAGCGTATTCTCATTAATGCAGATTCAGAAGTAGAGCTTGGATCTATAACAGCAAGCTTCTTCAGAACAAACCATTCGATTCCAGATTCCGTAGGTGTGTGTCTTGAAACACCAGAAGGCGTCGTTGTACATACTGGCGACTTTAAGTTTGATCACACACCGGTTAACGGACAATATGCTGATCTTCAGCGTATGGCTGAGATCGGCCAGAAGGGCGTTCTTGCACTGTTGTCTGACAGTACGAACTCAGAGCGTCCAGGCTTCACACCGTCGGAAAGCAGCGTGGGGGTTGTGCTGGAGGATATATTCCGCAAAGCTCAGCAGCGTGTCGTAGTTGCGACTTTCGCTTCTAACATCCACCGCGTACAGCAGGTTATTGAAGCCGCACATGCAACAAACCGCAAACTGACCGTAGTAGGTCGAAGCATGGTGAACGTCGTCACGATTGCTTCGGAGCTCGGTTATCTCAACATCCCAGACGGCATGCTGATAGAGCCGGAAGAAGTGAATAAGATGGCTGCAGATCGCGTTGTTGTCTTGTCCACAGGTAGTCAAGGTGAGCCGATGTCCGCATTGACACGGATGGCTCGCTCAACACATCGCAAAGTTGATATATTGCCAGGTGACACCGTCGTCATCGCGGCAACGCCAATCCCAGGCAACGAGAAATATGTAGGTCGCACAGTGGACGAATTGTTCCGCTTAGGTGCGAACGTCATATACGGCGGATCTAGTACAGGCGTACACGTATCTGGTCACGGAAGCCAAGAAGAACTTAAGCTCATGTTGAATCTGATGCGTCCTAAATACTTTATCCCAATTCACGGTGAATATCGCATGCTTCGTCACCATGCGAAATTAGCCGAGGATGTAGGAATTGAACGAGAGAATATCTTTATAACGGATATTGGCGATACAGTCGAGATCCAAAACGGCGTTGCGCGCCGAGGCTCCAAAGTACCTTCTGGCTACGTCCTTATCGATGGGCTGGGCGTTGGTGATGTAGGAAACATTGTATTGCGCGATCGCAAGCTGCTGTCGCAGGATGGCATTCTGGTGGTTGTCGTTACATTGAGCAAGCAAGACGGTACGATCTTGTCTGGTCCTGACATCATCTCCCGAGGATTTGTATATGTACGCGAATCAGAAGGTCTGCTTGATGAAGCCAACCGCATCGTTTCATCAACTTTGCACCGGTTAATGAGCGAGAACGTAAACGAATGGGCGTCGTTGAAGACGCATGTGAAGGACGCTTTGGGTCGATTCTTATATGAACAGACTCGTCGCCGTCCGATGATTCTTCCTATTATTATGGAAGTATAATCAGATTCAGAACCCAATTTAGAAGTGTGACCTATGGTCGCGCTCTAGTCACCGTCACTTAGCCCCTGCTCCTTGAGAGCAGGGGCTTTCTGCATGTATGGAAAAATATTCGCATATGGAAGAGGTGGAATGTACAAACTAAGAAACAGTATGCTTGGCAATGGTACAGAATGGAGGAAATCTTGTGAATAATATGCAAGAATGGAATAATAGCTACACGCAGAATCGTGTGTCTGATGCTCCGATAACGAGACATCCGAATCAAACTTTTCGGAATGAAGAGCCTATTTCTCCGCAACAGCCGCCCAATAACGATCGAACTCCGCCAGCGGTTCAAGCTATTCAGCAGTTCGGAACCGCATCGATCCCTAATGTGTCCGAGTCCAATATTTACTGTCTCAACATCATTGGACAAGTAGAAGGGCATATGATCCTGCCTCCGCAGAACAAGACGACGAAATATGAACACATCATCCCTCAGTTAGTAGCTGCTGAACAGAATCCGCGCATTGAAGGGGTACTGGTCATCTTGAACACGGTTGGTGGTGATGTTGAAGCAGGCTTGGCTATAGCTGAAATGATCGCCTCTATTAGCAAACCGACTGTTACGCTCGTTTTGGGAGGGGGGCACAGCATTGGCGGACCGATCGCGGTTTCATCGAATATCTCGATTATTGCGGAAACGGCGACGATGACAATCCATCCTATCCGCTTGACGGGCTTAGTCATTGGAGTTCCACAAACATTTGAATATTTGGATAAAATGCAGGAGCGGGTCGTACGCTTTGTAGTCCGTCATTCCAACATAACAGAAGAAACCTTTAAATCACTCATGTTTAAAACGGGTGAACTGACGCGCGACATCGGTACGACTGTGATTGGGCCAGATGCGGTACGTGTGGGGCTCATCGACGAGGTTGGAGGCTTAGGCCATGCGCTTGCTCACATGAATCGGATGATCGAGCAGCGACGCGCAGCAGGATTCGTTCCGCCGCCTCCGCCTGCACCACCGTTTCAGCCTCCGCCGCAGCCCATGCCGCCTGGACCAATCGGTAATGGAGGAATGCCGACATGACGCTGTATACCACGATGCCATTAGAGGCGGTATTGCAAGGATATAATACAGAGTATACAAACTTGGTTGAGATGCAGTGGCAGGGGAGAACGCTGCTGGTAGAGCGTTTATCCGTCTCAGAGGTTCGAGTAGAACGGCTGGTGCAGGCAGTCTGTATGAACGACTATCTGGATGAAGCATATCAGCCAGGCAAGATTATGCCGATTAATTAGCCATATAGGAAGACGTACTGCATGATACCCATGTTGTGCGTCTTCTTTTGCATTTCGCGGTCAGATGCATAGCTCGGCTATCACGGAAGAGGAATCCGACTGGATGATGTGGAACTTGTATGAGTGTTGATCTCAGGTCTTTGATCGGATAGATAGAACGGTTGTTCTGTGATATAATGACCGTTGGAGGTGACAACAGTTGGCCCGAAGAAAACGTAAGAAACAATCGTTTAGCAAGAGCCTGAAATATGAAATATACGGTATCTTGCTAATCACATGCTCCGTTATCGCTTTATCTGGTGGAGCAGCCTTCGGACGTGCGTTGTCCAAGCTGTTTGGATTGATGCTCGGCAAGTTCTATTTTGTAATTCCGTTAATCTTTATCTATGTGGGCTTGGCTGTGATGATTAAGCGCAAGTGGCCGTCAAGCTGGACCGCTCGCCAATCAGGACTTCTGTGCATTGTCCTAGCGTTGACGACGATGAGTACGATGAACGCGGTTGAAATGCGGCTATTGCCAGTATCGAATGATCCAAGTGGAGGACAAATTTTTCAAGCTATACATAATACGTTAAGGACAGAGCTGCTTCAAGCGGCGGAAACCGGCACTGCAAGCGACATGTGGAACAAAGACATCAGCGGCGGTTACTTGGGCGCGATGCTCTACAGTCTGCTGTTTTCTCTGTTTGGCGCACTAGGAACTAAGCTGCTAATTATAGTGCTGCTCATCATCGGCTTCATGTTGGCCGCGCAGCTGTCATATGTGGAACTGGGACGACTTATGCGAGCACAGATCAAGAAGTTTGCTGTGCTGGTGCGCAAGAAACGCAAGGCTCGTCTGAACGAACGGAAGCTGGAAGAGACGAGCAAGATTGGTCGCAAGCCTAAAGCGGCGCCTATTCCGGACTTTTCTGAGGATGATGATGAGAATGGACCGCCGAGAAAGCCGTTTAAGGCACCGGTGTTCTTCCAACTGTTTGGATCGAGGAAAACAGTTCATCAAGAAGATGAGATGGAAGACGCGGACGATGAGTGGTTGGATCAGCGGACAGGTCAGCTCTCGCGCAGCAAGCGCAAGCGAGATCATAGTCTGGAAGCGGAATGGCAACAGATGTCAACAGATGACGAGGCGAACATCCCTCACGATGGTCATGCTTCTGCCATTAGGCAAGCTTCGTTAGCTGCAGGCGCTTCAAGTGCCGCTCCGCTGTTGGCAGGTCAGACGGCAGAAGCGGCTGAGCCAATGTTCCATGATTTCACGGCAGAACAGCAATCTGGAAGCTGGCAGAATGAGCATAACGACTCCAGCTCAGAAGATGATATTGACGAAGACTGGCATATACATAATTCGAACCGAGAAGGCAATTCCCATCATGGAGCTGATGAAGACAGTCATGGTGCGGCACTTGGTGATGCGTCGCCTTCGGATAGCGCAGCGCAAGACGGGGAAGCTGCTCAGCATGCGAATGAGACCCTGCCTGAGCCTCCGAAGAAGCCTGTCAAGCCTTATAAGCTGCCTACGTTCCAACTGCTGTCCAAACCCCAAGGCAGCGGCAAGGGCGGAGATCAGGCGGATTATATGCAGACGGCTCGCAAGTTGGAAGCAACGCTTGAAAGTTTCGGCGTGCGGACCAAGGTGCTGCAGGTCGTTAGAGGACCAGCGGTAACGCGATACGAGATTCAGCCGGACATCGGCGTTAAGGTTAGCCGGATCGTTAGCTTGTCAGACGATATCGCGCTGGCGCTAGCTGCGAAAGATATTCGGATGGAGGCGCCGATTCCAGGCAAATCCGCGATCGGTATTGAGGTTCCGAACAATGAAGTATCCGTCGTGACGATGCGTGAGGTGATGGAAACGTCGGTATTCACCGAAGCTTCGTCCAAGGTGACGATCGCATTTGGACGCGACATATCGGGTACTCCGATTGTAGGCAACCTTGCGAAGATGCCTCACTTGCTTGTAGCGGGTGCTACTGGTTCCGGTAAGTCGGTATGTATCAATGGAATCATTACAAGCATTCTGTATAAGGCGAAGCCGGATGAAGTGAAGTTTCTCATGGTCGATCCTAAGATGGTTGAGCTGAATATGTATAACGGTATACCGCATCTGCTCGCGCCAGTCGTTACCGATCCGCGCAGAGCGTCGCTTGCCCTGCGCAAGATCGTAGTCGAGATGGAGAAGAGATACGAGCTGTTCTCCAAGTCAGGTACGCGCAACATCGAAGGCTACAATAAGCTGGTGGAAGAGAACAAAGAGCTGGTACTCCCTTATATCGTCGTTATAGTAGACGAGCTTGCGGATCTCATGATGGTAGCCGCAAACGATGTAGAGGATGCCATCACCCGTTTAGCTCAGATGGCTCGCGCGGCAGGTATTCATCTTATTATCGCTACGCAGCGTCCTTCCGTGGATGTCATTACTGGCGTTATTAAAGCCAACATTCCTTCGCGAATCGCATTTGGCGTATCTTCACAAGTCGACTCGCGCACGATTCTGGATATGGCAGGCGCGGAGAAGCTGTTAGGTCGAGGCGATATGCTGTATCTGCCGATGGGTTCATCCAAGCCTATTCGTGTGCAGGGGGCCTTCCTCTCTGATGAAGAGGTGGAAACGATCGTCGGTTACTGCCGCGATCAAGGCTCCGCCGAATACGACGAGGAATTTGTACCGGAGATCGATGATGCCAGCTTGAGCAGTGATGAGCCTGTAGACGATCTATATGAGCAGGCTGTACAGATCGTTCTTGAAGGGCAGCAGGCTTCCGCCTCACTTCTTCAGCGAAGGCTGCGGGTCGGTTATAACCGAGCCAGCCGTTTGATTGAAACGATGCAGATGAATGGTATCGTCGGTCCACCGGATGGCAGTCGTCCTCGCGAAGTATTAATGTCATGGGATCAATATCAGCAGATGAAGATGACCTCCTAATGAATAGAAAGAATTCCGTTATCTCATAATAATGTTGCCAATCCTGTTAAAACTGCAGCAGAAAGGTAGACATGACATGATGAGAAAACGGATGATAGGTATTACGTTGTGCTTGTTGCTCATTTTATTTGGAGCATACCAATGGAAGCACATGTCCGATACGGTAACAACGTTCAGCAGTGCAACGTTAAAATACGGCGCCAAAGGGCAGGACGTAAATGAACTGCAAGGACGTCTCAAGTATCTGGGCTATTTTTATGGCAAGATAGACGGTGTATTCGGAAACCAGACACTTAAATCTGTAAAGTGGTTCCAGTCCGAATTCGGAATGAAGGTAGACGGAATCGTCGGATCCAAGACGAAAACCAAGCTGTACAATGCTACTAAAAATTGGAAGCCTGGTGAAACAGCTGCAGGTACGAAGCCTCCTAGCTCTGGCACATCCAAACCACCAACTGATGTTGGCAATGCCAACAGTAAAGGCTTCTCAGAAAATGATATCAAGCTGATGGCCAACGCTGTTTACGGCGAATCACGCGGTGAGCCTTATGAAGGACAGGTTGCTGTAGCGGCTGTTATCCTTAATCGTGTGAAGTCGACGAGCTTTCCAAACACAGTATCCGGCGTAATCTTTCAGCCAAGAGCCTTTACGGCTGTCGCGGATGGCCAGATCTGGCTAACACCGAACGAAACAGCGCGTAAGGCAGTCGAGGCAGCTATCGATGGCTGGGATCCAACGAACGGGTGCTTGTACTATTTCAATCCGGAAACGGCTACTTCGGAATGGATCTGGACAAGAACGCAGGTGAAGACGATCGGCAAGCATATTTTCTGTATGTAAAAGGATCGTTCAATTGAAATGAAAGTGAAGAAGCGGCGGAATTGATCCGCATGCTTCTTCCTTTTTTCTAAATGAGATTGACCGCTTGACCGAATGCATATATATCGGATAATAACCGTGAATCGTGCGAGACTTTCGTCCGATACGGGGAAAAGGAGTCATGTGATGTGACAACTAGCGCACCTGGATTTGAAAGAGGCAATGTAACCGGAATCCGTCTGCATGTGAAGCCGACTACACGCTTCAAGACATTTGCAATCTCAGTATATATCGGAATTCCGCTGCAGGAGGAAACGGTCACACCGATTGGGCTGACGCCCTTCGTCTTAAGAAGAGGCACCTCATCTTTACCGGAAACGATACAATTCCGCGAACGATTAGATGAGCTTTATGGTGCTGGATTCGGATTCGATGTTTACAAACGCGGCGATTATCAGATTATTCAATTTCGTATGGATATTATTAACGATGCCTTTGTCCCGACTTCTGAATCGTTACTAGAGCAGGGCATTCGTTTCATTGGAAATGTTATCACCGATCCAGCGCTCGCAGAAGGAAATTTTCTCAACAAGTATGTGAAGGAAGAGAAAGAAACCGTACGCAAGCGTCTGGAAGCGATCGTGAACGATAAGATACGCTATGCTCAGGAACGATGCATAGAGGAGATGTGCGTGGATGAGCCTTACCGTCTGCACCCGTTGGGTGATCGCGCAGAGCTGGCAGGTATTGGATCAGAAGAACTGTATGAGAAGTATCAATGGTGGCTGCAGAATGCGTGCATCGATGTATATGTGATCGGTGATACCACGTTAGAGCAGATCGAAGGGTATGTGAAAGAGCATTTTCACCTTGAACGTCAAGCGGAAGCCAAATATGCGCGTTCCATCGCGATACCCGGAACAGGTGAGCCGAAGCGCGTAACCGATCGTCTTGATGTAACGCAGGGCAAGCTGAATATGGGGCTTCGCTCCACGATCACATATCATGATACTGCATATCCTGCTGCGCTGTTGTACAACGGCATTCTTGGCGGTTATCCTCACTCGAAGCTGTTTGTTAATGTGCGCGAGAAGAATAGTCTCGCTTATTATGCCTCGTCAAGATTAGACGGACATAAAGGGATATGCACGATTCAGTCCGGCGTTGAGTTCGACCTGATCGAGAAGGCTTCCAAGATCATCGAAGAGCAGCTTGAAGCGCTCCGTCAAGGCAAGATCGAAGCATTGGAATTAAGCCAGACGAAGGCGATGATCATGAACCAACTTCGTGAAATCGATGATTCTGCATTCGAAATGATCGGCTTTGACTTCAATCGTGTGCTGTCTGGCAAAGAACGCACGACGGCCAGCTTGATTGAGGAACTGTCCGCAGTAACGCCGGATCAGATCCAGGTAGCAGCGGACACGTTCCATCTCGATACGATATACGTGTTACGGAATCGGGAGGGGTGACCAACATGGAAAAACGTGATTATCCGAAGGTGCAGGAATCGATCTATTATGAACGTATGCCTAACGGTTTGGATGTGTATGTGCTTCCTAAGCCTGGATTCCAGAAGACGTATGCCACCTTTTCGACGAAGTATGGTTCTATAGACAATCATTTTAAAGTAGAAGGTAAAGAAGAGCTTAAAGTGCCGGACGGAATTGCTCATTTTCTCGAACATAAAATGTTTGAAGAGCCAGAAGGCGATATCTTTGCTTCATTCGCGCAGCAAGGTGCTTCAGCTAATGCCTTTACGACATTCGACCGAACGGTATACCTCTTCTCGGCTACAAATCAGATTGAAGACAACCTGCAGACCTTAATCAACTTTGTACAGCATCCGTACTTTACGGAAGAGAGTGTGAACAAGGAGAAAGGCATTATCGCGCAGGAAATTAATATGTATCGCGATAATGCGGATTGGCGGGTTTATTTTGGCCTGATCGAGGCTATGTACGCGAAATATCCGATCTATATTGACATTGCGGGCACGGTTGAATCTATTCAGACGATAACAAAAGATACGCTGTATGAATGCTACCATACGTTCTATCATCCTTCTAACATGATGCTGTTCATCGTTGGAGGTGTGGAGCCGGAATCCATTATGAAGCTTGTCCGTGATAATCAAGCAGCGAAATCATATGAAGCACAGGGACGAATCGAACGATTCTTCGACGAGGAGCCTGATCAAGTCCGTCAGGAGAAGCTTGTAACGAAGCTGCCGGTATCACAGCCTAAATGCTTGTTTGGATGTAAGGAGAAGCCGAGCGGAAAGACGGGCATCGACTTGCTAAAGCAGGAGCTGGCGACGAAGATCATGATGGACCTGATGTTAGGCAGCAGTTCTCCATTATCCCAATCCCTGTATGAATCGGGATTGACGAGCGATAACATCGGTCATGAATACAATTGTGAGCCAGACTACTCCTTTTCGATTATCGGCGGAGAGACAAGAGACCCGGATGAACTCGTGCGTACGGTGGTTGCGGCGATTGACGATAAGAAGAATGAGGGCTTTACTCAGGAAGCGTTCGAGCGAATTCGCAACAAGCGTATGGGATCATATTTGCGCATGCTGAATTCACCTGAAGCAATTGCGAATGAATTCACGAAATACAAGTTCCGTGACGCGGATTTGTTTGATATACTATCCGTGTACGAGTCCTTGCAACTAAAAGACATTCATGAACGGCTGCGAGATCATTTTAATTGGGATCGCATGGCGATATCAATCGTGGAGCAGCCGTAACCATAATGACAAGGCGTACCTTCGTGTTCAGAGGGTGCGCCTTTCTGTTGGCACTAGAGCGGCTGTTCAAGTTTATGCAACGGTATGAAGCTGTTAATGCAACCGGTGGGGGAGGATAATCATGAAGGCATTGTCAAACACAACTGTGCTTATAACAGGTGGAAGCAGAGGTATCGGCGCAGCTATTGCAGAACGATTCGCCCAAGAAGGAATGCGAATCGTAATTCATTATATGCAAGCGCATGAAGCGGCAAATGAAGTAGCGCGCCGCTGCCTGGAGCTGGGCTGTGAAGTCATGACGATCAGCGCGGATATGCGGGATCGAGAGCAGGTGCTCCGCATGCATGATAAGCTGGTGGCGGAAGGATTTCAGCCTGACATATTAGTTAATAATGCGGGAGCTTCCTATTATGGCTTATTCACGGATGTGACGGAAGCCGAGTGGGATGAATGCATGGCGATCAATTTAAAGGGTGCATTCATCACCACTCAATTATTCGTGCCGCACATGATACGCCAGAAGTATGGTCGCGTCATTAATGTATCGTCTGTGTGGGGAATTACGGGCGCATCATGCGAAGTGATGTACTCTGCGGCTAAAGGCGGCATTAATGCGTTCACTAAGGCATTGGCCAAAGAGCTTGCGCCTTCCGGCGTGACGGTAAATGCGGTAGCTCCAGGCGCTGTCGATACCGATATGCTCAGACATCTGGATCGCGAGGAGCGCAGCGCACTAGAAGAAGAGATTCCCGCCGGACGTTTGGGAACCCCAGCGGATATTGCGTCGCTTGTTTATTTTCTCTCACTGCCGGAATCCAGTTATATTACGGGGCAAGTCATCAGCCCGAGCGGAGGCTGGCAAGTGTAACAGTGGTCATGCTTGATTGCTGGTAAGAAATGAGCGCAAGTACCTACGGCGTATAAGTCGGCCTTATTCCGCGCATATTACGATTGTCAGTTCGAAATCATACATGCGGAATAAGGAGGAGTTCTTATGGCATCCGTATTAAAGAATTATGATGGATGGAAGAAATTTCTTGGAGAACGTGTAAAAAATGCAAAGAGTATGGGAATGAATGAAGACACGATTGCCAAGCTCGCTTATGAAATAGGTTCTTTCCTTGATGAGAAAATCGATCCGCAAAATACTCAAGAACGAGCACTTAAGGAACTGTGGGATGTCGGAGATGAACAAGACCGACAAACTATCGCTAAACTTATGGTGAAAATGGTTGAAAAGAACGGTTAATGAATGGCTAGCGGGTGAAGTCGAATCTCGGCTTCATTTCCGCGCTTTTTTCTGAATACTCATGAACACATGCTCATAATCTGATATAATGGGAGCGATTCCATATATACACTGTAATCATGCATCCAATAATTACAATTGCGTAACAAAAGGCAATAATTCGACATGAGCGGTGGATTTTACAAGCTGGGTATTGTAGAATGAAACGGATGAGGGCAGATGGGGAGTGTGTCATGGAGTACAAACAATGGTATATGGAATATAGGATACATAAGAATCGTCCCGGTCTGCTTGGTGACATCGCATCAATGCTAGGTATGCTGGAAGTCAATATTTTGACTATTAACGGTGTCGAAGGCAAGACTAGAGGTATGCTCCTTCAGACGGATGATGATGAGAAGATAAGACTAATGGGGCAAATGCTGCAGAAGGTGGATAACATCACGGTTTCCGCGCTGCGACAGCCCAAGTTAGTTGATATATTGGCGGTTCGACATGGCCGCTACATTGAACGGGATTCAGATGATAAGAAAACATTTCGTTTCACGCGTGACGAGTTGGGATTACTGGTTGATTTTCTAGGGGAAATATTTAAGCGTGAAGGGCATCAGGTTATCGGTCTGCGCGGTATGCCGCGTGTAGGCAAGACGGAGTCCATAATCGCCGGAAGTGTTTGCGCTATGAAACGCTGGACCTTTGTATCCTCCACTTTGCTGCGTCAAACGGTTCGCAGTCAGATGTCGGAAGAAGAGATGAACAATCAGAATGTTTTCATTATAGATGGTATAGTGTCTACTATTCGTTCTAACGATAAGCATGAAGCGCTGCTTCAAGAGATTATGAATATGCCTTCAACGAAAGTCATAGAGCATCCAGATATATTTGTTCGTGAAACACAATATGATTATGACTTCTTTGATTATATTATTGAACTTCGCAATACCCCTGAGGAAGAAATCACTTACGATACGTTTACCATTAATTACAACGAATTATAATAGTAATACCGTTATTTTGGACAAGATGATTAGAAGTAGGAGGTGAAATTGTGTCTGAATTAGGGCAAATGCTTAAAAGCGCCCGTGTAGAGAAAGGGCTGTCATTAGACGATGTTCAAGAAGCAACCAAGATACGCAAGCGCTACTTGGAAGCTATAGAAGAAGGAGACTACAAGGTACTGCCAGGTTCGTTCTACGTTCGCGCATTCGTTAAGACGTATGCCGAGACTGTAGGATTGAACCCTGATGACGTTCTTCAATATTACCGCAATGACATACCAACAGCCGAACCTGAGAAAACGATTGAGCCGCTGATTCGTAAGAAGCGCTCTGTTCAACATAATGATCGTTTTGGAAAATGGGCCACTACGATCCTCATGTGGTCGTTTGTCATACTCATCATTGTCATTATATACTTCTTCTTTGTTAGTAGAGACAACAATGACGGTGGCAAAAATGCAGGTAATACGGATGAGACTATTATCACTGACCAAGTCGATCCTAATAAGCCGGGCGGGAAAAAAGATTCTGGCAGCAATAATGCTGGTACTGTCGCGCCAACTCCGCAGCCGGAGCCTGAGCCAGAGGTCGTGCAGGAGCCGATTGTCGTACAGCAGGATCCAAATCGCGTCGTATTCTCGATGCCTGAAGGGAAGACGGTTCCTCTTGAACTTGAATTGATCGAAGGCATCTGGATGAGCATCAAGGTAAAGGACAAGAATGGCGAGAAGATTGCCTCTGGAAACTTCGATAAAGGTCATAAGCAAACGATTGATCTGACGAAGGATGGGCTGTACATGATGCTCGGCAACCCAACGCGTGCTAAGTTGACGATTAATGGACAGGTGATCGATCTCGGTACAGGTTTGAATAAAGAGATCATGATTACATGGCAGCCATATGAAGATGTGAAGAAGCTGCAAGAAGGTCAAAGTACGACAGCACCATAATTCCGGAGCCAGCGGATCTAAGCTGCCCGCCAATGATAACAGCTGGTAATATAGTACTGCCTTGAGCGCATGGAATATTTCACTCCTGCATGGGGACAATATTCGTGCAACGATAAATCTCAACACGCAGGAGAGGTGTCGTAACATGGCGGTAAGTTGGATTATTACTGGAGTAGGCCTTGTGGTTAGCATAATCGGCTATTATTTAACACCTAGCGCATGGGGTTTCGGTACCTTAGGGTTTGGATTAGCGTGGATCGTACTGGGTATATTGGATATGTTTCGTTATCCAATCAGTGGAAAATACTAAATCCCGATGCCGTGGCTTAACTGTACTTGGGCATTCTTATCGCAGGTTCTTGCTGCATAAGAATGCCCTTGTGCTATATATCGCTTATCTTGAGATTGCACTTTGAAACCACTTTTTCTTATACTATACATAGTAGATCATTCATTCGGGAGGAATGTAAGATGGCAGACAGCTCTTTTGATATTGTGTCAAAAACGGATTTGCAGGAAGTGAGCAATGCGATTACGCAAGCTGAGCGCGAGATTGAGACGCGCTTTGACTTTAAAGGAAGCAAGAGCTCAATTAAGTTGGAGAAGGATGAACTCGTTATTGCGTCAGATGATGAGTACAAGCTGAAAAGTGTAATTGATATCCTGCAAGGCAAGCTGATTAAACGTGGAGTTTCCGTTAAAAATATGGATTTTGGCAAGCTTGAACCTGCATCCGGCGGCACGGTCCGTCAGCGGGTCAGACTGAAGCAAGGCATTGAACAAGATATTTCCAAGAAGATCAATATCTTGATTCGAGATTCAAAGCTGAAAGTCAAAAGCCAGATTCAAGGCGATCAGATTCGCGTAACAGGCAAGAGCAAAGATGATTTGCAGGCGGTCATGAAGCTGCTGCTTGATGCTAACTTGCCTCTCGACCTGCAATTCACAAACTTCCGTTAACATTTGCTTACAATACATGACCCGGTACAATCCTACACCCCTCTCTGATTGCGTAGAGAAGGAGGAGCCGGGCTTTTTCTTTTTTGACTATCGAGTAATCGGTGTATTATACTTGATGAGATAGAATGGACCAAGGATAGTATGCTGAACCTGGCACAACGGTTATTACTGCTACAATATTTGGGGGATGTATGAATGACAGAGAAGATTAAAGTCGTGACTTTAGGCTGCGATAAGAACTTGGTGGACTCCGAGATTATGTCAGGTCTCATTCACGAACGAGGATATGAATTGGTAGAGAACGAACTGGATGCCACCGTCATTATCGTCAATACGTGTGGCTTTATTGACGCCGCTAAAGAAGAATCCGTCAATACGATACTGGAGTTGGCTGATCTTAAAGAGACAGCTAACCTCAAAGCGCTCATCGTATCTGGATGCTTGACGCAGCGCTATAAAGAGCAGTTGCTGGATGAAATGCCGGAGATCGACGGCATAGTTGGGACGGGCGATTTCGGCAAGATTACGACAATTGTCGAAGAAGCTCTGGCTGGTCATAAGCCATACTATGTGGGCAATCCGGTGTTTAACTATGAACAAGCGTTGCCGCGGAAGGTAACTACAGCGCGCTACACTGCATATGTCAAGATTGCAGAAGGCTGCGACAACAACTGTACATTCTGCAGCATTCCATCGATGCGAGGTAATTTTAGAAGCCGTACGATGGAATCTATAATTGCTGAGGTTACACAGCTTGCTGAACAAGGAGTTAAGGAAATCAGTCTGATCGCGCAGGATTCTACGAATTATGGTACGGACCTGTATGACTCCTTTAAGCTGCCGGAGCTGTTGGACAAGGTTAGTGAAGTTCCAGGTGTGGAATGGGTACGATTGCACTATGCTTATCCTGGATTTTTCTCTGATGAGCTAATTGAGATGATGGCAAATAATCCGAAAATTTGCAAATATATCGACATGCCGCTGCAGCACAGTGAAGATTCTGTATTGAAGCGGATGCGCCGACCAGGACGTCAACGCGATACACGTGAATTAGTGCGCAAGATTCGTGATCGGATCCCAGATGTTGCGATTCGCACGTCGATCATTGTCGGATTCCCTGGTGAAACGGATGAGGATTTCGACAAGCTATGCGATTTTGTGCGCGAGATGAAGTTTGATCGATTAGGTGTATTCACGTACTCTAATGAAGACAACACTCCTGCTCATCGCCTACCGAATCACATCGACGAAGATGTGAAGGAATGGCGAGCTAACACATTGATGGAGCTTCAGCGCGAGGTTTCCAAGAGTGTGAGTGAATCTCGTATTGGCAAGGTTATTCCTGTACTTGTAGAACGCTACGATGGAAGAAACGATGTGTTTATCGGCCGTTCCCACTATGACGCGCCTGAAATTGACGGTGAAGTCTTTATTTCTAACAGCGCCTGCAATATCGGAGACATTGCGCAAGTCAGAATCACGCACGCGCTTGAATTTGACTTAGCCGGGGAGGGTGTACAGTGAATCTGGCGAACAAGATTACATTAGCGCGCATTTTTCTCGTGCCTATCATGATGTTCTTTCTGTTGGTGAATACAGATTACTTTCCTCCTATTCAAATCGGTGAATTCTACATCACGTTTAATCAGATTATCGCTGCCCTTATCTTTATCATCGCGGCTAGTACGGACGGGTTAGATGGATACATCGCTCGCAGCCGCAAGATGGTAACGAATCTGGGCAAGCTGCTTGATCCGCTGGCGGACAAGCTTCTTGTTGCGGCGGTGCTTATCTCGCTTGTTGAGATGGGCAAGTGTGATGCATTAATCGCTGTTATTATTATTAGCCGCGAATTCGCCATTACAGGTCTGCGTCAAATCGCATTGCTGGAAGGTAAAGTGGTTGCGGCGAGCAAATGGGGGAAATGGAAAACAGCTACCCAGATAACGGCCATTATTGCCATGCTGTTAAACAATTTTCCTTTTGTGCTTATCGGATTTCCGTTTGACGTTATCGCGACTTGGATCGCGGCAATTATCACGGTGTATTCCGGTATTGACTATTTTGTCAAGAATAAGAATCTGCTCCATTTTTCGTAATCTATATTCTACAATAGAGACAATAGGTTCTTCCCTGATGAATAAGGAAGGGCCTATTGTTTTTTTTTTTTTTTTTTTGTTGTGATCCAAGAATAGGGTGTGTTAGATGCTCAGCTAAGAATGACGTCAGTAGAATTTTTTAATGCGAAATGCTTTAATATGATTTCATTTCGTAGTATTCTTGTTCTGCTCCCTCGGATTAATGCGATCGGATCATTTAATGGAATGAACAATATGCTCTGCGGCGAAGCTGCACATATTACATAGGAGGCGGTACAGGATGAAAGCGGAAATGATAGCGGTTGGAACGGAATTGCTGTTAGGTCAAATTTTGAATACGAACGCTCAATATTTGTCCCAGCAATTAGCGATGCTTGGCATTGATGTCTATTATCAGACGGTTGTTGGAGATAACCCGAATCGGATCAAGGATGTCATACAAACGGCAGGCTCAAGAGCGGACGTCGTGCTGCTTACAGGCGGACTTGGTCCTACGATGGATGACTTAACGAAGGATGTGCTAGCAGAAATGCTCGGACGTCAGCTGGTGATTCATGAGCCGTCCATGCGCAATATTGAGAAGCTGTTTAAGGACAGCAATGCGCATCGTGTTGAAAGCAACCGCCGTCAAGCCAATTGGATTGAAGGCTCAGATGCGCTTGATAATGAAGCGGGCTTAGCGGTAGGCAACGCGCTGATGCATGAAGGTACGGCCTATATTCTACTGCCGGGTCCTCCTAAAGAGATGAAGCCGATGTTCGAGCATAAGGTTATTCCTTGGCTTGAACGGAATGTATTGCATGAACGGGAGTCACTATATACTAGGATGCTGAAGTTTGCGGGTATTGGCGAGTCCTTGCTGGAGAATAAATTGTTAGACTTGATTCAAGCGCAGACAGATCTTACGATCGCCCCATATGCGAAGGAAGGGGAAGTGCTGATTCGATTGGCCACGAAGAGCGATGAAGCCGCGGATGCGGAGGCGAAGCTGAGCCATATGGAAGCTGTCATTCGTGAGCGGTTGAATGAACACATTTTCGCTACCTCAGATGTGTCGCTGGAGCAGGTTATTGTAGAGCAGATGAGCGCGCTGGGGATGAAGCTCGCCGCGGCGGAAAGCTGCACCGGGGGCTTGCTGTCAGAGCTTATTACAAGTGTTCCAGGCAGCTCAGCTATGTTTCATGGAGGCGTCATCTCCTATTCCAATACACTGAAGCACCATCTGCTGGGTGTTCCGTGGGAGACGTTGGAGGGCGAGAATGCTCCTGGCGCTGTAAGTGCGGAAACAGCTAAAGCGATGGCCGATGGGCTGATGAAGCTGATGAATACCGATATAGCGGTGTCTATCACAGGAGTTGCGGGACCTGGGCAGTCGGAACGCAAGCCTGTAGGCCTTGTTTATATCGGAATTGCTGAGCGTGGCAGAGAAACGGTAACGGAAGAATTGAAGTTTAACGGGAATCGGGAAATGATTCGTCTTCGCGCTGCGAAGAAGCTGCTGCATCGGATCTGGATGCGCCTGCAAGAGCGCTCGCAGCAAGTGTAGAAGCGTGGCAGACTGTTGATTTCTGTCAAGATTCATGGTATATTGGTATAAATTAATAGTGGATCGGAAGCGGAGGAACCGCAATCGTGCTTGGATGCATCGGTTGCGGTTCCTTTATGTACCCGGGTGCTAATTTATGGCTGAAGATCCAGTTAATTGTCATTATCTCATAAGAAAAACGAATGTATGTTCGAAAAAATGCTTGGCAAGTGAACAAAAACAAGGTATGATGTTTATATCAACGATAACGAAGGAAGTGAATTTTGTGTCAGATCGTCGTGCTGCATTAGAAATGGCATTGCGTCAAATAGAGAAACAATTCGGTAAGGGCTCCATTATGAAGTTGGGCGAGTCTAATCATATGCAAGTAGAGGTTGTTCCAAGCGGATCCTTGGCGCTTGATATCGCGTTAGGTATTGGTGGATTGCCTCGCGGACGTGTTATTGAAGTGTACGGACCTGAATCATCCGGTAAGACGACTGTTGCACTGCATGCGATTGCAGAAGTACAGAAGGGTGGCGGAACGGCTGCATTCATTGATGCGGAGCATGCGCTGGATCCTTTGTATGCGAGCAAGCTGGGCGTTAACATCGATGAGTTGCTGCTGTCTCAGCCAGATACAGGTGAACAAGCTCTTGAGATCGCTGAAGCGCTTGTGCGCAGCGGCGCAGTAGATATTATCGTCGTTGACTCTGTGGCAGCATTAGTGCCGAAGGCAGAGATTGAAGGCGAGATGGGTGATTCCCATGTAGGCTTGCAAGCTCGACTGATGTCGCAGGCACTGCGTAAGCTATCAGGTGCGATTGCGAAGTCTAAGACGATCGCGATCTTCATTAACCAGCTTCGTGAGAAGGTTGGCGTCATGTTTGGTAACCCTGAGACAACACCAGGCGGCCGCGCTTTGAAGTTCTATTCCAGTGTGCGCCTTGATGTACGCCGTGTTGAAACGATCAAGCAGGGCAATGATATGGTCGGTAACCGCACGCGGATTAAAGTCGTAAAGAACAAGGTTGCTCCTCCGTTCAAGCAGGCGGACATCGATATTATGTACGGTGAAGGCATCTCGAGAGAGGGAAGCATTGTAGATATCGGTACGGAATTGGATATCGTTCAGAAGAGCGGTGCTTGGTACTCCTATGAAGGTGAGCGTCTTGGTCAAGGCCGTGAGAATGCGAAGCAGTTCTTGAAGGATAATAAGGAGCTGGCGATTGTTATTGAGAATAAGATTCGAGAAGCAAGCAACTTAACTTCGATCATTTCAGGTAATGTTTCAGTTGATGATGAGGATGAAGAAGCAGCATTGCTTAACGAAGATACGGAATAACTCACTGCATTGCGCAGGGGACGCATAATCGATAGCTTGAAGACAAGCACCTCACGGCTGTGATGGTGCTTGTCTTGTTGCGTCTATATGCGGGATAGAGCAATGTGTCAGGAACGGAGGAAGCTAGTGAACGAGAATCAGGACAACAATCGACTAACTACTGTTATTAAGGCAGAGCGGGATGAGAAGCAATCTGGTCGCTACACGATCTATTTCGAACATGCTGAACCATTAAACGTCCATGAGGATGTCATGATTAAATTCCGCTTGATAAAAGGGTCGGAAGTATCGCTCGACTTCATGGAGGAGATCGTTCGAGCTGACGAGAAGAATCGCGCTTATGTGCAGTCGTTGAAATATTTGCAGCATAAGCCGCGAACAAGATCGGAAATCGCGAAGTATCTGCTTCAAAAGGCGTATGATGAAGGGATTATAGCTCAGGTCCTGGATCAATTAGAGCGGGAGTGGCTCGTTGATGACGCTGCATATGCGGAGCAATGGATGGAGCAGCGGGTAACACGGCACCACAAAGGCAGAAGATGGGTGCAGCATGAGCTGAAGCAGAAGGGCGTGCATGAACGACATATAGCAAACGCGATGTCCGCTCTGGATCCGGATCAGGAATGGGCGAGTGCATTGGCGGCCGCCAAAAAGAAGTGGCGTCAGACGAGCGGAGAAGCGCCGTTACGGCGGCAGAAAGTGGCTGCTTATCTAGCGCGGCGCGGCTATCCGATGGAGCTGTGTAGACGTGCAGCTAGTGAAGCAGCACAACGTGTTGAAGCGGAAATGGAAGAATGAAGGCAAATCGACAAGGTATTGACTAGATTGCTTGACAATTTCTTTTCATCAAGACTAAAATAAGTATGTATCTTTATCCTAATGGAATCAGTTTTTCCTTCCAAAAATTGATTTCAAATGATTCATTTCGCCAATGAATTATTGCTTGAATGTCATCTCTTGGTGACATCTGTGCATACGCAAGTATGTGCGGTAAAACCGGCTGTAAAGCCGTTCGTTTCATTTCATTATGACTTGGACATTGAAACACTTAAAAGAACGTACAACTTAACCCAAGCAATGCTTGGAGGAATCAACGGGGAGGTGAGGCAGAATGATGCAAATCTGGCTGTCGATCGTTCTCATTGTGATCGCATTGTTGTTGGGGTTTGGAATCGGGTATCTGATTCGCAAATTACTTGCGGAAGCGAAAATAACGAGTGCTGAGCACGCAGCGGAGCAAATTATGGAGAATGCTCAGAAAGATGCGGAGGCACTGAAGAAAGAAACAGTGCTGGAAGCGAAGGACGAGATCCATAAATTCCGTACGGAAGCGGAGAAGGATGTCCGCGAGCGCAGAAACGAAATTCAACGCTTGGAACGTCGCGTATTGCAGAAGGAAGAGTCGTTGGATAAGAAGTTAGAATCGCTGGAACGTAAAGAAGAACAACTGGGTAACAAAGAGAAGCGCATCGAACAAACACAAGAAGAAGTCGATCGAATTTGTCAGCAACAGGTTACTGAGCTTGAACGTATATCGAACTTGACCATGGAGGATGCAAGACAGATCATCTTGACCAACGTGGAGCAGGAAGTGCGTCATGAATCAGCACAGCTGATTAAGGAAATCGAACAACAAGCAAAAGAAGAAGCGGACAAGCGTTCGCGAGAAATTATCACGACAGCGATTCAACGTTGTGCCGCCGACCATGTGGCTGAAACAACAGTATCCGTCGTAGCCTTGCCTAACGAAGAGATGAAAGGCCGCATTATCGGACGTGAAGGCCGTAATATTCGGGCATTGGAGACACTTACGGGTATCGATCTCATTATCGATGATACTCCGGAAGCGGTTATCTTGTCCGGGTTCGACCCGATTCGCCGTGAAATCGCCCGTACTTCTCTAGAGAAGCTAGTTGCAGACGGACGCATACACCCTGCTCGTATCGAAGAGATGGTTGAGAAGTCGCGTAAAGAAGTGGATGAGCGAATTCGTGAGTATGGTGAACAAGCAACATTTGAGGTTGGGGTACATGGTTTGCATCCTGACATCATCAAGATACTTGGCCGCCTGAAGTTCCGTACCAGCTATGGTCAGAACGTACTCAAGCACTCCATGGAAGTGGCTTATCTTGCCGGGCTTATGGCTGGCGAGCTTGGTCAAGACATTACGTTGGCCAAGCGTGCAGGCTTGCTGCATGACATCGGTAAAGCATTGGATCACGAAGTGGAAGGATCGCACGTTGAAATTGGCGTGGAGTTGGCGAAAAAGTATAAAGAACATCCAGTGGTTATCAACAGTATTGCATCCCACCACGGAGATTGTGAACCTACTTCGATCATTGCGATGCTTGTAGCAGCTGCAGATGCGCTCTCAGCGGCGCGTCCTGGTGCACGCCGTGAAACATTGGAAACCTACATCAAGCGTCTGGAGAAGCTTGAGGATATTTCCGAATCGTTTGATGGTGTCGAGAAGTCATATGCAATTCAAGCTGGTCGCGAAGTTCGTGTCATGGTTCAACCGGAAAAGATCGATGATAGCGAAGCTTATCGTCTTGCTCGTGAGATTACGAAGAAGATCGAGAGTGAGCTTGATTATCCAGGGCATATTAAAGTCACCGTCATCCGCGAAACACGTGCGGTGGAATATGCGAAGTAAGTATGGATAGGACGAAGAGAAGTGGCCCTACTGGGCCACTTTTTTCGATATAATGGATATAATGAGCAGATGAGGAGCACAGTCAACACGCGGCGCGTAAGCTAATAAAGCATAGCGTCCGCATGTGCTCGAGCTCTCGATGAGAGAAGTTTTACCGTTTGCAAGGGGGATTTAATCAAATGAAGGTTATGTTTATCGGCGATATCGTCGGCAATAAGGGACGCAGCGCCGTGAAGCTTCTGCTGCCTTCCTTAAAGCAGAAGTACAATCCGCACATCATTATCGCGAATGCGGAGAATGCAGCAGGCGGACGCGGTGTTACGTCAGCTATTATTAAGGAATTTGCAGAGATGGGTATCCATGGATTTACGATGGGCAACCATACGTGGGATAACCGCGATATCTTCGAGTGGATCGATGATGAGAAGCGTCTCGTTCGCCCAGCTAATTTTCCACCTGGTACTCCAGGAAACGGCGTAGCAACGATCAAGGCAAATGGCAAGGAATTGACGATTGTAAACCTGCAAGGCCGCACGTTCCTGCCCGCGATCGATTGTCCTTTCCGCAAGGCAGATGAAATTCTGGATGGCCTAGGCAAGAAACGCAAGGCAGTGCTGGTTGATTTTCATGCTGAAGCAACATCGGAGAAGATTGCGATGGGCTGGCATCTGGACGGCCGCGCATCTATTGTTGTAGGCACACATACGCATGTTCAGACGAACGATGATACCATTCTTCCGAACGGAACAGCTTATGTAACGGACGTCGGCATGGTTGGCTCCAAGGAAGGCGTGCTTGGTATGGAGCGAGAAGCGGTGCTTCGCAAGTTCAAGACACAGCTGCCTGTTCGCTTTGTCGTATGCGAAGGCAAGTGGATGTTCCACGCGGTAGTTGTCGATATCGACGACGAAACAGGCCGTGCGACGAAGTTTGAGAAGATCCGCATCCGTGAGGATGAATGGATCATGAGCTAGCACTTAACTCGTATTCGTATAAGAGAAGGAGCATACTGCTCCTTCTCTTTTGCTTTATGTTACACGCAGGTGGAATAATCGATTGAGCTTCGTTCTTGCTTTGAATTTACGATAAATGGTCATGAAATGCTGATTTTGAGCATAAAAGTGAATCATAACCATGAACGAGCATGCATTCGGGGGGCCAGAAAGCTGTCGGGAACAGAGCCTCAGGACTGGAATGTTTACGAAATTCCCGAATATATTTTTGTGAATGGAATCAGACCAACAAGCCTGAGGAGGTACTTTCCATGGAAGTATTAAAGGTTTCAGCAAAATCCAATCCAAATTCGGTAGCTGGCGCGCTGGCAGGAGTGCTGCGTGAGCGAGGTGCTGCTGAACTGCAAGCGATCGGAGCAGGCGCCTTAAATCAGGCCATCAAAGCGGTTGCGATTGCTCGAGGATTCGTTGCGCCAAGCGGTGTCGATTTAATCTGTATACCGGCGTTTACCGATATTGTTATTGATGGCGAGGACCGGACGGCGATTAAGCTAATCGTTGAGCCTAGATAAGTAAAGTGCAGCAGGTGTGCGTAATGGGTTCATAATGTGGTAACCTGTTTACAGTGTAAGCAGGTTTTTTGTTGTGCTGGACATGCTGGTAAGGAATGCTAGAGCCAAGCGTGAATAGGAGTAATCTAAACAGATGAAGGAGAGTTATTAAAATGAGAAGAGTAATCGATTTTCATTGTGATGTACTGTATAAGATGCTGTATCAAGGCAAGCTGGATTTTACAGATGAAGGCTTGCTTGATGTGACGCTTCCGCGCTTAAAGCAGGGCAATGTCGGGATGCAGGTGATGGCTCTGTTTATGGAGCGCAACCTCATAACGGGTCCTCCGCGCTTCTCGCAGATTCTAAGAGCGATAGATTTATACCGCGAGCAGATTCTGAAGCAGCCGAATGTGATGCCGATCCTCTCGAAAGAGGATGTAGATCAGTGGGAGCAGGATCCCGATAAGATCGGAATGATCTTGTCGCTAGAGGGCGTTGATGCACTGGAAGGCGATCTCGTGTACCTCCGTACGGCTCACGCATTGGGAGCGCGGTTTGTAGGCTTATGCTGGAACGATGCCAACTGGGCTGTAGACGGCGCGCAGGAACCGCGTAAAGGCGGGTTCTCCACTGATGGAATCGCGCTTATCCGTGAGTGCGATCGCTTAGGCCTTACGATGGATGTAAGCCATCTTAATGAGCACGCGTTCTGGCAATTGCTAGAATTGACAGAGCGTCCGATTATTGCATCCCACTCCAATTCAGCGCATGTGATGCCACATGTTCGCAACCTTACGGATGAACAAGTGAAAGCAATCATTGAGCGCAACGGAAGAATTGGCATTACATATGTACCTTATTTCGTTACAGAGCAGGAGACAGCAGGAATCGATGATCTGATGCTTCATATAGATCGAATTTGTGAATTAGGTGGCCAAGATCATATTATGCTTGGTTCAGACTTTGACGGCATTGATCGCAATATAATCGGACTCGAGCATGCGGGTCAGCACGGAAACTTGCTCGCTGCTGTTGAGAAGCGGTACGGTTCTGATTTTGCTGATAAGCTCGCTTCGGGCAACGCTATGAGATTTTTGAAGGAACAGCTGCCATCACGCAACAATCTATGAACGATTTGTGACTATTCATCTCGGCACGGTATTAAATCTATCGAATCTTAATATCGTGGACAACTGCGAAAACGCTTGCTTTTTCCAACGGGCAGTCATAGAATGAGGATGACTCATGCATTTCTAATATTTTACTTGTAATATTATGGCGAATATTTGCGAATATGCACTGTCTCTTTCTTGCTAGATCGAGGCAAATGCGAGTCAGCTTAAAGGAGTGGGCGAGCTTGATTAGTCAATTGTCATGGAAAATCGGGGGTCAGCAAGGGGAAGGCGTTGAAAGTACAGACCGTATTTTCTCTACAGCGTTGAATCGCTTGGGCTATTATTTATACGGATACCGTCACTTCTCTTCCCGCATTAAGGGTGGACATACGAACAATAAGATTAGAATTAGTACGAAGCCGATTCGAGCGATCTCAGACGATCTAGACATACTAGTTGCTTTTGACCAAGAATCCATTGATCTGAATGCGCGGGAGCTGCGTCCTGGCGGCGTTGTCGTTGCGGACGCGAAGTTCAATCCGTCTATACCAGCAGGTATAGATGCTAGATTATTTGCTGTGCCAATCACAGCAATCGCGGAAGATCTGGGTACATCTCTGATGAAGAACATGGTTGCTTCTGGCGCCTCCTGGGCACTGCTTGGGCAGCCAATTGAAGTGTTTAACAAAGCGGTGGAAGAAGAATTCGGTCGCAAAGGTCCTGCAGTTGTAGAGAAGAACGTGGAAGCAGTGCGCCGCGGCGCGGAGTTCGTGCTTGAACAGGCGGGGGGGCCGCTTGAAGAGTTTAAGCTGGAGCCTGCTGACGGCAAGCAGAAGCTGTTTATGATCGGCAACGATGCGTTGGCGCTTGGTGCGCTTGCTGCAGGATGCCGAATCATGTCCGCATATCCAATCACACCTGCTTCTGAGATAATGGAATATTTGATTAAGCATCTGCCGAAGTTCGGTGGAACCGTCGTTCAGACGGAAGATGAGATTGCTGCATGTACGATGGCGATCGGCGCCAACTATGCGGGCGTACGTTCCATGACAGCTTCCGCTGGTCCTGGTCTGTCGCTCATGATGGAAGCGATCGGTCTGTCAGGCATGACCGAAACTCCGCTTGTAATCGTCAATACGCAGCGCGGAGGACCAAGTACGGGTCTGCCGACGAAGCAGGAGCAAAGTGACGTTAACGCTATGATCTACGGTACGCACGGCGAGATTCCTAAGATCGTAATCGCACCAAGCTCTATCGAAGATTGCTTCTATGATATGATCGAAGCCTTCAACTTGGCTGAGAAATACCAATGTCCTGTTATCGTGCTGACAGACTTGCAACTATCGCTAGGTAAACAATCCTGTGAAGCGCTTGACTATGAGCACATCGTGATCGACCGCGGCAATCTTGTGAAGAATGTGCCGGCATTGGAAGATAACGCACAGTTCAAGCGTTACGAATTCACGAAGGACGGTATCTCCCCGCGCGTTCTGCCTGGCGAGAAGGGCGGTCTTCACCACGTAACCGGCGTAGAGCACGACGAGACAGGCCGTCCGTCCGAGAGCGCAATCAACCGCAAGAAGATGATGGATAAGCGTCTGCATAAGCTGGATGATCTTCAGGTGAGAGATGCGATTCGTGTGGATGCGCCATATGAGAATCCTGACGTCTTGATCGTAGGCATGGGCTCCACTGGCGGTACTATTGACCAAGCGAGATTGGTTATGGAGCAGGACGGCTTGACGACGAACCATATTACGATTCGCCAGCTCTATCCATTCCCGACAGAAGCGTTCCGAGCGTATGCTGGGCGCGCGAAGAAGATTGTCGTACTTGAGAACAATGCGACAGGTCAATTGGCTAACCAGATCAAATTAAACGTTGGCTGCGCGGATAAGATCGAGAGCATCACGAAGTACGACGGTACGCCGTTCTTGCCAAGCGAAGTCTACAAACAAAGCAAGGAGTTGGTGAGCAATGGCAACATTTAAGGAGTTCCGCAACAATGTGAAGCCAAACTGGTGCCCAGGCTGCGGAGACTTTTCTGTGCAAGCTTCTATCCAACGCGCTGCTGCTAATGTCGGCTTAGAGCCAGAGAAATTAGCTGTTATTTCCGGTATCGGTTGCTCCGGCCGGATCTCAGGATATATTAACGCTTACGGTTTCCATACGATTCATGGCCGCTCGCTGCCGGTTGCTCAAGGCGTCAAGCTTGCCAACCGCGATCTTACGGTCATCGCTTCCGGTGGTGACGGAGACGGCTTTGCGATCGGCATGGGTCACACGATACATGCGATTCGCCGTAACATCAACATGACGTATATTGTCATGGATAACCAGATTTACGGCTTGACGAAAGGCCAGACGTCGCCTCGCAGCGCAGTCGGCTTTAAGACGAAGAGTACGCCGGAAGGCTCGATAGAGTCGACATTGTCGCCGCTCGAGATCGCGCTTGCATCAGGCGCAACCTTCGTAGCGCAGTCGTTCTCAAGCGATCTGAAGCAGTTAACTTCACTGATCGAGCAAGGGATTCAGCATGAAGGATTCTCCTTGATCAACGTGTTCAGCCCTTGTGTTACGTTTAACAAGATCAATACGTACGACTGGTTCAAGGAAAATATCATCAATCTGGATACGGTTGAAGGCTACGATCCTACTAACCGTATAGGGGCGATGACGAAGCTAATGGAAACAAACGGTATGATTACCGGCTTGATCTATCAAGACAAGAGCAAAAAGTCATACGAGAACCAGATATCGGGCTTCCGTCAGGAGCCATTGGTGGAGCAAGATATTCAGATTTCTCGGGAATCATTTGATAAATTGTTAACCGAGTTCAAGTAATTGTTGGAAAAGGCATACGTCATATGACGTATGCCTTGTTTATTTTTCAAATAAGCGTAGTATAATAGGTGTTGGTTTAACATAGAGAGATATTTGAGAGGTGGAAGATTTATGAAATCCGTACCAGTCGGCGTATCCGCTCGTCACATTCATTTGTCACAAGAACATGTTGAGAAATTGTTTGGAGCTGGATATCAATTAACAGAATTCAAACCATTGTCCCAACCAGGACAATACGCAGCTAACGAAACTGTAGAAGTAATCGGTCCTAAAGGTTCCTTCAAGAAAGTTCGTATTCTCGGACCTGCTCGTCCTGCTTCCCAATTGGAAGTATCCCGCACGGATTCCTTTGCGCTTGGCGTTAAGGCACCGGTTCGTGAGTCCGGCAACACAGAGGGCACACCAGGAATCAAGCTTGTTGGCCCAGCAGGTGAAGTTGAGCTCGAGGAAGGCGTCATCGTTGCTGCTCGCCACATTCATTTCCATACATCTGATGCTGAGAAGTGGGGCATTCAAGATAAGCAAAAGCTGCGTGTACGCGTAGGCGGAGATCGTGGCGTTGTATTTGAGAACGTAATTGCACGCGTATCGCCTAACTTTGCGTTGGACATGCATATTGATACAGATGAAGCGAATGCAGCTGCTGTTAATAACGGCGACATTGCAGAAATCGTAGAATAATATCGGAACGCGCTGTTCAAGCCGCGCTATGATTCAAGAAGGAGTTGCTCCATACGGGGCGCTCCTTTTTGTCATTTGCGTGCCCAGAAGCACGCTTCATCTAACCGGTGTAAGTCCGGTCACGGGAGGGGCCAAGCCCCCGTGTAGCTTGGATACCTGCGTACGGCGAAATCCTTACGTAGAAGCGTATCGACAAAAGTACTGGTCGGAGACCAGGCGAGCAACATACCAGGCCGTAACATAAAGTGAATCTTGCCGCGTCGTCAAAAAGGCCTTGCAAGAGGGAAAAGAGGATGCCGAGTCTCGAGTTGATGGACGAAGGCCACGGAATCTGCAAAGAACTTGGAGCAGCAGAGAAGAATCCTCCGGCGTATGGGGATCGGCATGGTATGAAAGAGGATGCAGTGAACTGGGGAGACCCTCCCCTGCACAGTCAAAAAAAAAACTGTAAGAGGATGCTCTATAAACCAGCAGGTGAAGTGAGTCATTCGCAGGAAGGGAGTCCGAGGGGCT
>NZ_JBYTDY010000014.1:0-129664 GCF_058791835.1 Paenibacillus sp. EB106-04-04-XG159
AGGCTTATTTAAGTCTGTATTCTTTGGAGTTCTGAAATCTTATACCTGTTGAATCTTGACTTTGATTAGCTGGTTTAGGCGATGGATTATTACTCTCACATATTATTAATTTTTGTTCCATCTCTTTCTATATAAAGGGTAATAGCTCCATCTAACTTGACCTCTGTGAAGTACTGACAGATCTTCATTGAAATACTTGTCAGCAATCTCTATCATCTTATCTACCCATAAATCAAACTGCATTGAACGACAAGCAACTAGAGGTGCAAAATGCAGTAATTTTTCTTGTGATGTTTTAGTTTTTACATACCTATCATTTTTAACTAGTTCTTCATTTAGAATAATATTTTCAAATTCTTCGGGCATTCTATCAAGCTTAAACTTATCGCAATTATTACATGCCGAGACTATATTTTCTGGAATATGAAGTTTAGGAATGTAATGTTCAAAAATAACCTCTTCAGGTGGCAATAAGCTCAAATCTGTATAGCAGTAGTAACAAGAAAATTGCTGTGGCTTTAATCTGCTACGAATTCTTACATCAGTTAGATTTGCGGCAATCCACAAATTATATTTAGAATTCCCAAATCCTTTCCTTTTTGAATTGTTCTTAGCTTTAATATATTGTCTTTCAAATTCTTCTGGATCGTGTTTATTAACGAATTTGATATGTTCATATATGTATTCAGGAAAAAGAAGTCTAGATTCTTCAATTAATATTTCCAAGTTAATCATAAAATCCCTCACACATAAATATTTTTTTTCCTAACGTTCTATATATTCACGAGTCCGAGATGCTTAAAAGAGCTCCCTCGACTGGGTCGAAGACTTAGGTTCGCAGGATTTCCTGCAGGTTCACTTCTACAAATCACCTCTTGCAGACCAAGTTGCCGTCAGGCGACGCAGCGTGAATACGGTGTTTGATAAAGTCTTCGACCCTCGGTTAAGCTCACGAAAAATATCTCTGAATCACTTCCTCGTCCCAGACCTGTACTTCAATATATCTTTCGGGCCCCTTATCTCCATCCCTATTCCATTCTTGTGGCATCCCATATTCTTCAATTACTTTTATTATCTCTTGTTTGGTATATACCTGTCTACGATATGGCTTATTATCTTGATACCTCATCGTTGGAAAGAGATCACCATATGTAAAACTAATTACTGTCTCTTCAAACTCATCTATGTTAATTGCTATCCAACTAGGGTTCTTATACCATGTCTTTAACCAATCACAAGATCCCAGTGTCATATAGTGTGGAAAAATGTTCTTTGGTATTCCACACTTGGCCATAAATTGTTCTCTAGCCATCTTCTCGAGTTCTCTTCTAATCAGCATATAATCATCAGATCTCTTGCTTGCAAACATCTTTCCATCCTGTTTGATTTGTCGTGAAACATCAAGAGCATCATCTATAGAAAGGCTAGAAAGATTTCTAAATGGTCCTATATCCTTATCAAAATAATGATACAAAGTATAGCTCATATGTATTGTTCCTTTGGCTTCTTATATAATGTTTTCGAAGATTTTATATAACTTTCTTCTATTCACAAATCCGAGAGGCTTATAGGAACGCTAGCTACTGGGCCCGACGGACTTAGCCTTGCAGGGTTATTCCCTGATTCAACTTCTCTGCTTTCCACTTCTCGCGAACCAAAGGCAACACCCGCAGCGTAGATACGGTGTTCTCTGATGGGTATGCCTGCTCTGTATTACTTACATTAGCTTTTTATATCTTTTAACGATTTTAATATTGTTTTGATACATGTTTTTACATGTGATATTATATATGTAATAAAGACCAAGTGCTGTGAACACTTGGTCAATACAATTGGCTTGGATGGTTATTCCCTTCTAAGTCATTTAGAGCGAAAGCCCACCTTAGGCGTTAATCTATGGGTGGGTTTTACTTTTTCTTGTTGTTATTATCAATGTAAGTTAAGAGTGCAAGAATGAACATGCCGAAAAGGAACATAATCGTTATTGCATCTTTTACTTCCATGGTTCACCCCCTTTCGAAGGGAACCATGCCCACCCAAGATTCAATTGTAGTTATATTTTACCTGTATTCACTTATACGTACAAGTGTTCTTATATTGAATTGACTTTATTGTTTTTAAGGTTATGATACAATAGGCATCCCTTTCAGATAACTTTCGGGTATTCACGAACTTGATAGGCTTAATGGCACGATAGCAATCGGGTAGATCCGCCACTTAGCCTCGTAGGGTTATCTGCCTGATCCAACTTTTCAGAATTATCTTCGGTCAGACCAAGAACCCTTCAGGATTTGCCGTGTGAATGCTAGGTTAGATGATGTTGTCTCCTACTTCGAATTAACAATACATAATTATATATATCTCTTTAAAAGATAAGATAACTTAGCTTGCAATGATTTGACTGAAATTATGTATGTGCTCCCTCTATCTGTGCTCGTTTCTAACTTAAACCCTATCTTTTTCGTTAAATTAATTGAGTTTACATTATGATGATTTACATATGTCCTTATGTTCCATCCACAATATTCTTTAACTTCACTTAAAAAACTATAAAATAGTTTGCCAACTGTTACACCGTCCCTTTGAAATCTTGGATTAATCTGTATTTCATTTAAGTAAACATCATTATTTGTATATCGTACAGTAAACGACAAATATCCACGTAATAGATGATGTTCCATTATTAATATATGTTTAGTTCCAGCATCAAGGTACTTATCTAATGATTCTCTCCATTCTTTATATATTTCGTCTCGTTCTTTATCTATTGGTGCTATTTTTGACATGTTCATTTCAAGTAACTCAAACATTCTGTCCATTGCTTCATTATCAAATAAATTATCCTTTGAATACATTATTATCTTCATATTTCACCTCGATTCACAATAATTGAAGCTGTTATTTAGTCCGCCAATGTCATCAAACGTTCTTGCATTCACGACATTCATTACCCTTAGATAGCTCTTATCTTAGGGTAATGAATGTGTTGGTGAGCTACCTCTTTGCTTAACCTAGGGCGAACGCACGTAGCGTGAATCTGGTGTTAGGGGAAGTTATTGATTTCAAAGCTATTCCTTATATTCTTTATTACTTTGTATTTGTATCGCAATATCAGTTTTAAGATTAACTTCAAAAACTAAATTTCTTAATGGAAAATCCCCTGTTGTTTTTAGTAAATATTGATCCTCCACATTATCCGGATGCAAAATGATCCAATGATTTATTTTTGATATGCCAATTCCATGAATTTCTCTTATAGGCATTTCTAGAGGAATTCTCTTCGTTTCTGAGGTTTCAACATTTTTCACATATAGTCGGGCATTACTATTTCTCTGAAATAAGTTTATTAGTTCTATTTGATATTCATATTTACCATCCGCAGTTAATTGTAAAGTATCAGCAGTAATTTTTTCAGTTAACCAACCACTTGTATTTACATATTTAAACATTCCCGGTGTTAATGCAATCATAAATAAACTTAGTATCACGATAATTGAGACTTTTATCTCGTTTATAGTGAATACTCCGGAGCAAAATGAGCCATCGTTCCGGTGAGTGAGAGCCACGTCTCCGGCATTTTTGAGCCACCCTTCCGGTAGAGAGAGCCACCCGTTTAACCTCCTGCTAGAATGATGACTATGCACGGTCATTAGACACGTGTAAATCATCTATGAGGAGGTCATTTCTATGACCCAGTATCGAGAGATCTTGAGACTGCACAGCCAACGGATCAGTCAACGTAGCATTGCTACCAGTTGCGCCTGCTCGCGCAACACCGTCTCAAAAATTATCCAACGAGCAGAAGAGTTAGGCATTGCCTGGCCTCTTGAGAAAGATTGGACCGATGGAGAGCTCCGTCAACGTCTCTTCGGGGAAACAGTACAGCCATCTACTCGTAAGCACCCGGACTACGAATACATTCACCGGGAAATGGCTAAGAGCGGAGTGACACTAAGCCTTCTCTGGCATGAATATTGCGAGAATTGCCGCTCTAATCATGAGATTCCCCTTATGTACTCCCAGTTTTGCTATCACTACCAACAGTTCACTCAACGAACGAATGCCACCATGCGCATACAACGGAAGCCAGGTGAACAGCTTGAAGTCGACTGGGCAGGCCAAACGGCTTCCATCATCGATCGTGAGACTGGCGAAATCGTCCCAATGTATGTCTTTGTTGCCGTGCTCTCTTACAGCCAATATGCTTATGTAGAAGCCTTTTCTAGCCAGAATCAGGAGAGCTGGATTACCGCTCATGTTCACATGTATCAGTTCTTTGGCGGATCCACTCGTGTTCTCATTCCAGACAATCTGAAGACTGGTGTCGAGAAGTCCTCTTGGTACAATCCTGTCATCAATAAGACGTACCATGAAATGGCGGAGCATTACAGCACTGCAGTCATTCCCACACGTGTTAGGAAACCAAAAGATAAGCCGAATGTGGAAGGCTCTGTGAATATCGTCTCAACATGGATCCTGGCCGCACTTCGCAATCAGCAGTTCTTTAGTCAAGTTGAGCTGAATCAGGCGATTCATAAGAAACTCAAGGTTCTTAACACCAAGCCCTTTCAGAAAAAAGAAGGAAGCAGACATAGTGTGTTCATGAACGAGGAAAAGCCGTTCTTGCTTGCATTGCCTGCCACCCCATATGAATTGGCGCTTTGGAAAGTCGCCACTGTCCAAATTAATTATCATATAAGCGTAGAGAAAATGCACTACTCCGTTCCGTATGAATATATCAAACATCAGGTCGATGTTAGATTAACGAGAAATGTCATCGAGATCTTCTACAACCATCAGAGGATTTGCTCACATCCGCGACTTTACGGAAAGCCTGGCCAGTTCAGCACGGTTGAAGAACACATGCCGGAGAAACACAAGAAATATATCCAATGGAATGGCAAACGGTTCATTTCTTGGGCAGAATCAATCGGCCCGAACACAGCAATTGTCATTCAAGCCATTCTAAGCTCTCACAAAGTGGAGCAGCAAGGCTTTCGAAGTTGCTTAGGGATACTGAAGCTAGGCGACAAGTATGGATTAGAGAGACTTGAATCTGCATGCGGTAGAGCTTTATCCTACACACCAAGGCCCAGCTTTCAGAGCGTGAAGACTATCTTAACGACAGGACAGGACAGGCTTAATGCCCAACCTGAGAGCATGCCCCAAACCCCTCCCACCGAAAACTACAGCTTTGTCCGAGGCGCGGACTATTACGGGAGGGGCTAACGAACATGCATGAACCCACACAACGCAAACTGCATGAGATGCGGCTTTCCGCAATGGCAGAGGCTTATCAGAACCAGCTATTAGACCCGAGTTTTCAAGGTTTATCCTTTGAAGAACGTTTTGGATTGCTGGTAGACTTGGAATGGTCAAGACGAAAGAACAACCGACTGGCTTCGCTCATTCGTAAAGCGGATTTCCAACAGAATAGTGCAAGTATCGAGAATATTGAATATCATGCCGATCGAAAGCTGGATCAAACACAAATTCTTCGTCTTGCGACTTGCGCCTACATTCATGACAAATTAAATATCATCATTATGGGCGCATCGGGTGCAGGGAAGACGTACTTGGCATGTGCCTTTGGCGTAGCAGCCTGTCGCAATTTTTTGCCGGTTAAATATGTTCGCTTGCCGGATCTGTTGAATGAGTTGGCTGTGGCGCGTGGAGAAGGTATTTATCAACGCGTGATGAAGTCTTATAAAAAGATTCCGTTATTAATCTTGGATGAATGGCTATTAGTCTCTTTAAAGGAGAGCGAAGCTAGGGACCTGCTTGAAATCGTAGAAGCCCGTCATCAGAGGGGATCCACCATTTTCTGTTCCCAATTCGCTCCAGCAGGCTGGCACAGCAAGATTGGTGAGAATACATTAGCAGATGCAATACTTGACCGTATCGTGCATTCTTCTTACACGATCACAATCGAAGGACTCGACTCAATGCGTAAACGAAAAGGACTCATTAACTAATTCAAATTCCGGTGGAGGGAGCTACCTACTTTGGTGGCTCCCTCCACCGGAGATGCGGCTCAATTTTTCCGGAGGGGTGGCTCACTACTCACCGGAATGATGGCTCTATTGGACCGAAATATTCATTTATAGCAACATGTCTCTTCGCTAACCAATAAATAGATACGATTATCAATAAAATTGAAGGTATAACATGCGTAAATAAAATTACAGTCGATATTAAATCTATATCTCGTTGAAAGTTGGCAGTTGAGCCAAAAATAAACCATAAAACACCAGACAGGTTAAACAGAACAACTAATATCCAAAATATTATTAAAGCTCTCTTTAGAACAATAATTATCACCATCCAGTTGAAAATAAACCTAGTATTTTAAAATTTATTATTTGTTTAATTACTAGAAATGTCTTTCAACAATTTCCTCTTGCGATCTGGTATCTACGAACCCGAGAAGCTTAAGGCGCGAACTAGACTGGATCCATCGGACTTAGCCTCGCAGGGTTGTGAGATGAATCCGCTTCTCTGCCCATCTCTTCTTCCTTTGAGCCTGCAAAACTCTTTAAATGGCATTTCTAAAATCACTTTGTATTCCCCATATTTCCTTAATAGAATTTGCTTTTCTATGGCTATTTTCAACATCCTTGCCCTGTTCCGTCCACAAATATGGAAATATTGATATTCCTTGATCTCTAGTTAATAAACTTACATCTTCTATCCAGTTACTCCATCTAAATGATTCATAATATTTATTCAGATCACCATATAATACCCAATAAAAAAAGTCAGTATATCCTATACCAGTGTCTTCCCAATCCAATGTATCCGGCGCAAAATAATAAATATTACGAGTACTATTATCAAATCCTCCTGTATTAATAGCAAAGATCCCACCTACTACATCATGGGCCACAACAAACCCTTCTTCGAAGAGTGATTGATGTTTGTTATTAATTAGAGAGCCAAATATCTCAGGGTGCCCTGAACCAAGTAAGTACAACCAACCGTGATCTACAACAATACCACCACACTCCAGTGCGATCGCTCCCATAGTAGATTTATTGGTTATTTGTAAATTAAAGAGCGCTTCCTCACCTTCAGCTTTTGTATTCTCAAGTATACGAATATTTACTTGTGAATCACGAATCCAATCTTGAATCATCGTCCATGCGTTATCTTCAAAAATAAGTTCTGCTATATCTTTCACATTTACCACCCCTTAATTACTTTTCCATGTTCAAATCGATCAAATAAAAACATTAGAATTCTATCCGCTGCATGACTTGGATTGGCCAATTTCACTTTATTTGCATATTCATCTGTTATAATTGATTCTTCATACATTTGAGTATCTACTGCTCCTGGTCTTACCGCCATTATTTGCACTTCAGTTTGTTCAATCCCTATTGACTTAGTAAATGTTTCGAGTCCTGCTTTAGAAGTAGAATAACAACTCATCCTTGGTTTTAAATTAAATGATAGACCTGAAGAGATATTCAGGATTCTCTTATCCACTTTAAAATGTTTCGAATACTTAATAAAGGACGAAGAAAGTATCATTGGAGCAGTCAAATTAATATTTATATGACTAATGATGTTGTCCGGATCACTTTGATCTATGTATTCAATCGGCATAACAATTGCAGCATTATTAATCAAATATATTGACTCTACTATTGATTCATCAATTCTCCCAATAATTTCTTTCATTAGATCATCAATTTTTTGAACATTATTTAAATCGAATTCAAAATAATCTAAGGGAACATTTTCTGTATTTGCAATTGAAGTAAGATCGGTATTAAGATGTCTTGAAACGCAGATCAAATAATGATCTTTGACCATTAATTTCTTAGTTATTGCTTCTCCAATTCCACGAGATGAACCTGTGATAATAAAGTATTTCATTATTGTACCCTCCGTTTTTAACGGTCTAATGTGATTTCTGATAACGTTCTTGTATCTACGAGCCCGAGAGGCTTAAAGGAGTGCAGCGACTGGCTAGCTTCGCTGCTTAGCCTTGCAGGGTTGCCTGCCTGATTCGCTTCCTCGAAAACCATCGGGCAGACCAAGAAGCGTAGTGAAACGGCGTAGATATGATGTTATCCGATGGAACCGACCTCTTTGATTACACATTCAATCTCAGTTATTCTTATCTGTCTGCAATATTATTAGAATGAATATATCTCTATTTATTCGTTAATTTAAAATGTTCTTCAACAATTACCAGGTTTTCTTCTAATGTACTGCTTCCATCAACTATAATTGTCTTTAAGGCTCTGCTTTGTGCGTCTTTATTAATGAATTGTGCGAATTCAATATCCCGATTCATCCAATTCTCAAATGTTTTTTTAGGATCTCGACAAACCTCTAAAATAGAATGAATCCAATCTCGTTTAGAATATTGTTCTACATGAAATTCTGCTGTAGGTATTATCCATACACCATGGTTATTTGTATGAAGTAATGGAGATACGTTTTCGGGCAATAAAGCAGCCCCCTCAACCAAAATTGATTTGTTTGAAGAAATTGAATTTATATCTTCCAAAATCAGCCCAAATTCCTCTTGATAAAACTTAATTGTTTCTTCAACTTGCTGATATACGGGTCGTGAAAAAATATCATTTAAAGATAAACCCTTTAATTTAGTCATTATTGGATGAAGTTCAGTTAGACATCTCTTTATGTGATCATCATATGCTTCATCACATTTGTAATAAATAAAATCATGCCTATTTGCTAATAGCTCTGCAATTGAACTCTTACCAGAACACGGAGAGCCACCTATCCAGTAAATGTCTCTAAAATGATTATTTATCATTTTTCAAATCCTTTTTATAAGATTCTCGTTTCTTTCAGTTAACGTTCTTGTATCTACGAACCCGAGAGGCCTATTGCGCTCCGCGTTGGGCCGAAGACTCTGCCCGCAGGACTGTTCACTGACTCTGCTCCTCTGCCTACCTCTTCTTGCGAACCAAGGGCGTAGATACTGTGTTATGTGAAGTTCTTGTCTTCCTCGAAACAACAGCACTATTTATTATTTATTGTAATCTCACTATCAATATCAAGGTTAATTGTCTCAGAATGGAGTTCCCCATTATTATCATTCCATGTAATTGTTAAAGTAGTACTTTCATAGTTTTGTTTATCTTTCTTTAGTTCATCATAAGTATAATCGCTTGTAATAGAACCTAAATCATTAAGATTGATTAGAATAGCTACTGGTCCAGCATTTGAACTTGCTTCATGAATATAAACTATTTCATGATCACCATAGGGATCTATTTCCTTGATTTCATATCTATAATAAGTACTATACTCGATATTTGTCGGATCACCTTTGTATGCTAATTTTCCATGACCTCGAAAAATCTTGCTAGGGGAGACAATTATTTTATAATCAGTAATACTCCACATTTCCCCTGTACCATTAAGATTGTAATATTGAACACCGGCTTTTGACACTTTTTCAATGTTTTCAATATACAGATAACTCCAAATGACATTAGAAACAATAAGAATTCCTAATAATGGAAATATTATTTTTTTCATATTTCGCTCCCTTTAACAATCACTCATATATTGCAAGATTATTAGCTAACGTTCTTTTATCTACGAATCCGAGAGGCTTAAGACGATCAGCGCCGGATCCAACGGACTTAGCACCACATATACCTGAATCACCCTCACCCCCCTCATTATACCAGCATTTACCTACCCCATATATCAAAAAAGCCGCCATGTCTTTTCCAGACATAACAGCTCCGGTGCATTCGGTAAGCCCGCACAACCACTTTCATTGAAAGTTCAATGACACCGTAGTAACATGAAGGTATCCACGACATAGACTCTATATTCAGGATTACGAGGAAATCTTATCTGCAAGGTGGTTTAACATGGAGTACAAGACCAATGTCATGAGAATATTAGATAAATTGAAAATAACATACAAAAGCTATAGCTACGCCGATACAGACGCCATTAGTGGTATTGAGGTGGCGGACGCTTTACATCAGAATCCTGATCAGGTATTTAAAACACTTGTAACGATAGGCAAATCTAAGAAATATTATGTCTTTCTAATTCCTGTCGCACATGAACTGGATCTGAAGAAAGCGGCTCATAGTGTAAACGAAAAATCAATTGAAATGCTAAAAACGAAGGATTTGTTGGCTGTCACGGGGTATATACACGGAGGATGTTCACCCATTGGCATGAAAAAGAGCTTCATGACGACGATCGATGATTCTGCGGCTAATTTGGAGACAATCATATTCAGTGCAGGTAAGATTGGATACCAGATCGAGATGAATCTTGAAGATTTGAAACAGGCGATTCCATTTAACTTGGCAAACATTATCGTATAAGTTACTTCATAATATAACGGAACTGCACCCCTTAGAATGGTCAATGAGACTAGACCTCACCTCTCAATACTGACCTATTCCAGGGGGTACTTTTCTTTTCGTGTGGGGCTCTTATTGATTCCGTATAAATGTAGTAACATTGCCCAAACAGCAGGATCCTTGCGGGTTATTAACCTCGCATCCACATCGTTTAGCTTGAATCTGTTCACGAATATGGACAGCCGGATCTAGATTGTCTCGAACCGCATTCCTTATTCGTTCTCTTGTCCATCCAAAACAGTAGCAAACGGGAACATCCAGCGCATCGTTTTTCTGGAATACCGGTACTTTTAGTGTCGTTTTATCAAAGGTCTGTGTATCGTGATAATAGACCACATCACAAGACGGATTAGGGCAGAATGCGTAAGCCAGTTCGGGATGAACAGTCTCTAAAGCGGATGGCTTAAGCATCGCTTTAAGTGTAATCAGTTGAACGGCTTTTCCTTTTTGATGACAAATAGGACAGTGTATAGATGGTGTTGAAGGATCAGTTGATGTTTTACAGCAGCTATCCAATTTCAATCACTCCTTTCCTAAGTTTTATTATATACCCCCACTCCCTATACTGAAACTATAAATTTGCTCCGCGCTTATCATGGAACCCACATCCCTCGAATAACAAAGAACTCCCGCAGACCATTCCAGCCCGCAGGAGTTTGAAACTTCCTTATTATCACCACAGCATCATTAAGATTGCATCATACCTAGTAAAATGAACATTACTCAAACTTGCACTTGATAGCTTTCGCTATTTCAGCCATACAATCTTCTGCTTGCGGATAGAATCCGATCTTATCCATAAATGCATGATCCACACCGTTATATCGAATCATCTGCGTCGCAACACCCGCACGCTGCAGCTTTCTAGCATACGCTTCACATTCCAGCCGCAAGTAATCATACTCTGCCGTTATAATCAGAGTTTCAGGCATGCCGCTAAGATCTTCGGCTAATAGAGGTGAAGTATAGGCACTTGTCGCAGCTGCTCTACCTTGTAAATAAATATTGTCCAACAAATTCGCCAAGCCGCTCATCCCCGTCAATCCTGCTGTAATCAGCTCACGATGGTTGTTGATCGAATATTCATCGATGTTCCATTCGAAATCATCCGTCACTTCCCCTGCCATGTTCACCGTCGGATAGATCAGCGCTTGGAACTTAATCATTCCCGCTCCTAGATCTCGATCCTTCATCGCGCATACAGTCGCGAGATTACCTCCCGCACTATCACCACACACAGCGATCTGCTGCGGATTGACGTTCCATGCTGCCGCATTCTGATATACCCAGCGAACAGCATCGAAGCAGTCATTCAATCCAGCAGGATAAGCATGCTCAGGAGCAAGGCGGTAGTCCACAGAGATCACGACTGCATTGGCTTTCTCCGCAATCGCTTTACAAGGATTCTCAACAACATCCAGCGTGCCTCCAAAGAACCCTCCTCCGTGGAAAAATACGACCGCTGGCAGATTCGAGCCTTGAACTGGCGAGTAGATACGTACGGGAATAGCGCCTTCTGAGCCCTCGATGTTGATTGCATCCGTACGAATAGCAGTTGTCGTCACATCGGTATTTGGCCAACCCATACTGGCTCGCAACCCTTGCACCATGTTCATCAGATCGAATTCACCTTCAGCAGGTTTCTCCATCGCCGCCATCTTCTCAGCCATTTCGAGCGTCGTCTGAAGTACGCGTGCATCCAGTTCTCCCTCAGCATCCGAGTCCGGGAGCTTCTTGATCGTCATATCCATCCCTTTAACGTTCTGAACAACAGTTCGTTGCTCAAGCACCTCGAGCATGCTGCTATACGATTCCTTATTCATCCTTCCATTCATCTCCTCATCGATTATTCAATAAGCCTTGCTTATATGTGAGCTAACAGATCATCAAGCGACTCCAACACGATGTGCGCTTTACCATAATGGCGTGCAGCACCGATCGCAGCCACCGTCATTCCTGCGCGTAACGCCGCATCCACTCCTGCTTCGGCATCCTCAACTACGATGCAGGAAGCAGCATCAGTCCCTGCTTGCTCTGCCGCGAGTATAAATACTTCGGGATACGGCTTACTATTCGCAATCTGATTACCATCTACAACGGCATCGAACATGTCATAGAGTCCTACTTGCCGCAATATTATTGGCGTATTCTTGCTGGAAGAGCCCACCGCAATCTTGATCTCCCGCTTCTTTAACACTTGCAGCGTCTGCAGCACGCCTGGAAGCAGATCCTGCTCCGTTAATTGATTCAAGTATTCGCGGTAGTACTCATTTTTGTGCTCCGCTAACTCTTGCTTCTCTAGTGCGGTGTACTGCCTCTCGGCTTGTTCAAGAATAATCTCCAAGCTCTCCATTCGGCTCACACCACGAAGCCGATCATTGATCGTACGATCGAATGGAATGCCTTCTTGCTCCGCAATTCGCTTCCAAGCAAGGTAATGATACTCATCCGTAGATACTAATACCCCATCAAGATCAAAAATCACCGCTTTAATTGAATTCATCCTCTTCCCCCGTCGATCTGCACCTGGTTGCTCATTGGATGTTTATGTTTATGGCTTTCGTCTCGATGCAATAAATTATAGATAAGGAACATGAGGCTGATCGAAATCATAAATCCAACCGTAACATCGGATGCATAGTGCGCCGAATAATAGACTCGGCTAATAGCGGTAGTGAACCACCATATAAATCCACCGATAAATACTAGCTGCTTCAGCTTCTTATACCGGGGCAATACAAATAATGAGATGGCTACAGCCATAAACGAATTAGCGCTGTGTCCCGAAGGGAATGAAGACCCTCCTTCACCTTGTATCTGATACCATGGTGAGAAGTTCGAGTAGTCCGGCATCAAATCACGGAATCTTACGCGCCCCCAACCTGCCTTAATTCCTTCAATGAGAAGTACGGTAACGAACAGGTAGATTACTGACGTATAGGCGACCTTTAGCAAATACAAGCGATCCTCATCTGAGAGCCGTACATACGCATATCTCTGCAGTACAAGAGTAATGACTAGCATGACGATAAGACTTACAACAGCAAAGATTGTAGTAGAAGCCTCTAGTTGAAGGCGATATGCAAGCATTGCTACATGCATGAAGATTGAGAATAGGATCATAATGACTCCCAATCCGTAATGCAGCAGCTTTTCCCCCCGTGTCACTCCCTTCAGAGCGGTCGCAAGAAACACATTTCCAGCCAGGAACAGCAGGATCACTGTTGACATCTCTCCATAAATGAAGAAAAATTCACCAAACGACGTTTTGCCCGTCGCGATCGCTTTCGATATCTCTAGATCTGTAAACGAAAATAGTAGGAGCAATGCTGCCGCGATAGCCATAATCATGCCATATGATTTCTTATTTAATAGCACATGATTCACTCCTTATAGATTTACAGTCTCGCTTCCCAATACCCGCAGAATGGGTCGACAGGGTTAGTTCCTGTAAATGATGATTTACCTTGCATCTTCTCAACGATTGCATCTAATGAATATTCATTGCCCGAATAAGCATTGATAAATGTCTGAATGCGAGGCACATCTTGCAGATGAAATGGATTCGCTACCGAAATAAACATAGTCGGCACTTCCTTCATAAACCAAGGAATATCTGCACCAAACGGCGGCGTATAGTTAATTCTCAGATCTGTCTTGTTGCTGGCTGTCGCATAGTTCGCGAAGTATATCGCAAGATCATATTGGCTCACAAATTCACGAACGGACATGAACATGGCTCGGAAATCCGACGGATCGTTCACTGTAACCTCAAAGCCTGCGGCCCGCAATTTTTCCACGAACGATTTATGACATCCTCCTACCGAGAAACTGCCTTCTTCGTCACCTAGTACATAGACAATGACGCGTTTATGAGACTCCGACGTAATCGGCAGCAGGTTCTGTGTGTCCTTCACCAAAGTGACGGATTGATCCGCGCACTCTCTAGCCCATAATTGATGCTCTTCGGATCCCATGACGCAGAGCGCGGATTCGTCAGGTACCAACGTCCCCTTCTGCTTGTGTTCATGCAAGCGCAAGGAAGCCTTCAAGCCAAGAATGCGTGTTACGGCTTGATTGACGCGTTCCTCAGTCAACAGCCCGCTCCGTATTCCTTGAAGCATGTACTCGCGATCCTCTTCAATATTGCGGTTAAAGAGGAATATATCGCAGCCTGCCGCAATTGCCTTAGGCACTGCCAATTCACGCCGTTCCGCGATCGTAAATCCCGCCATGAGCGTGGCGTCGCTTACGATTACACCGTTGAAGTTCAGCTTCTCACGGAGCAGATTATTCAAGATCTCTGGCGATAATGAACTCGGCAGCAGATCTTCATCCTTCAAGCCGGGATTGAAGTGGCGCTGGTAGGCAGGCTGTATAATATGTCCGACCATTACGGTATCTGCGCCTTCATCGATTAATGTCTGATACACTTTTCCGAATGTCGCATCCCATTCTTCAATAGAAAGAGAGTTAATACTCGTCAGCAAATGCTGATCTCGATCATCGACTCCGTCTCCAGGGAAATGCTTGATGGAAACCGCCATTTCATTCTCATGTGCTGCCCGCATATATGCGCGCCCCATGTCGAGGACGGTGTCAGGTCGGTCGCCGAACGTACGCACATTTGTAATCGGATTGCGATAGTTCATGTTGATATCTACGATTGGACCAAAGGACCAATTCAGACCAACCGCCTTCCCCTCGCGGCTAGCTACAGTGCCTAATTTATAAGCCATCTCCGCATTATTAGTCGCGGCTACTTGAAGCTGTTTCCCGAAATAGGTGCCTTCGGCAGCAATACCGTCACCGCCGTTTTCTAGGTTCGCAGCCAATAGCATAGGAATCTTACTGTTGTTCTGCATCGCCTCATGCGCGAGCCGAATCTCCTTAGCAGGACCAGGGCGGTACATCAATCCACCAGGCTGATATTTCTTAACCATCTCCACCAGCATGGAACTGTCACCTATGCCAACAAGACAGAACAACTGACCTACCTTCTCCTCTAATGTCATGCCCTCCAACGTGCTCTTGACCCATGTAATATCCTGCTCACTAAGATGAAATGGGTTCTTGGATAAATCCACTTGATGCAACATACCAATACTCGCTCCTTCCAAAGCTTGATTTATAATCGTTTACATACGATGACGCTCTTCTAGATCGGCAAGCATTTGTGCTTCTTGTTTATCTAATTTGTAGAACAACATAGCAATGCCCGCTAAGATGTAGCAAATAATCGGAATCCATATATAGTTCATTTCAATTGCAAACAATGCGGAACTAGATTGTACGGCTCCAGCCTCATAACCGCTTATTTCAAGCATCCATGCAGACAAGGCCCCGCCAATCCCCATGCCGAACTTCACGCCGAAGCTTGAGGATGCTGTAAGCAATCCTTGAGCTCGAACACCCGACTTCCACTCGCCGTAGTCGACCGTATCCACGATCATAATGAACAGAAGCCCTGCAGCGAAACCTCCGCCTAAGCTTATGATGATATTCCCGGCAATCAGTACGCCCATGTTGTTCATCTGATCGCCTATGAATATAACCAGCTGACCGATAATGGAAACGACTAAGCCGAGAAGGATCGTATTGCGTTTACCGATTCTTTTCGTGAAGAAGGGTACCATCACCAGTGTAATAATGAGCACCAAATTCAAAGCCATGATGGTTGGAATAAGATCTGGACGTTGAAGGTTGTACGTAAAATAATAGGTTGTTGTCTGCGTCTTCATGATGTTTGCAATCCAGAAGATAAAGCCCATGAACAACATAATTACCCATGGCCAGTTTCCTTTAATAGCCTTAATTCCCTCACGGACGGGTAACGATTTTTGAGACGATTGTGAGCCGACTCTTTCTTTCACTTGGAAAAATGCATTGATAAACAAGATGAAGGCAATAGTGGCAAAGATGAGCATCGTTAACGAAAAGCCTCTTGCGTCATCTCCGTTGCCCAATCTCTCCACCATCGGCAGCGTAATCGAAGTAACTGCAACCATCCCGACCATGGCGCACAGCATCCGCACTACTCCGATCACCGTTCTTTCCTGTGGGTCGCTTGAGAGGCTAGGTAGAATGGAGGTTATAGGCAAGTTAATGCCCGCATATAGAATCCCTAATAAAATATAAGTTACATACGCATATACAATTTGCCCCGTCGGGCTGATATCTGGAACAGAGAAGGTCAGTACAGCTACGACCGAGAAGGGCAATGCAAGCCATAAGAACCATGGGCGAGATTTTCCCCATCTTGTGTTGGTCTTATCAATCAATATTCCAAACACCGGGCCATCAAGCGCATCTATAAACCGTGCAACTAAGAACAACGTTCCGACCACACCTGCGCTGAGCCCTATGGAATCCGTATAGTAGAATAGCAGGTAGGTCGTAACTACTTGAAACACAAGATTCGAAGCGGTATCTGTTAGCGCATAACTGATGCGCTCTTTCCAAGGCACTTGCTTCACTGGCATCCTGTTTCCTCCTTCATAAAGGTATGATCCCATTATAGTAAGCGCAATCATTTACAGCTTTCCGATATTTATCTCGCTACCCGAATACATTTGCCCACTTCAAAAGTGCCTTCACCTCGATAGGGGCACAATTCAGGTCAACATTAAGCCCTCAAAAGGGCAAAAAAAGACCACTGATTCCACAATCAGCGGTCTAACTGGTCAAATATGAAACACTTAGCAGCACTCAAGATGATAAGAAGAGCGGCTTGATCTGATACAGCTGTACTTCGTGAGATGCAAGCTCAGCTTTCACATGAAACTTCGAATCAATGTACCGCTCGAATACTTCACGCTTGGGCCGGCTTATCGACTGTAAATACGCCTGATCTTCAGGATACAGCTGCTCCGGGTGCCCCATCGCTACCCAACTGTCAAATGAACTTCCCCACTGACGATTCAGCGTTGTCTTCCGAATCTGATACTTGCCAGAGGGGATAGCAGTTAATTCTAATGTGAGCTGCAACGGATCCTTATGTTCAAATACCCCATACCGATCAACCTTACTAATATGCGATACATCGTTCCGCCGATACAGCTGATCCGTATGCACATAATGATGCACGAGTATCTGAATCTCATGTCCCCGCTTCGTTATGCAGTAGTTATCCCCTTTTCTTATCAAGACATCACCTAATTGACTGAGCAATTGGAAGGCATAATAAGCAGCTTTGGGGATACCGGTATTGGTCATGAGACCAAGTCCTCCGTGAAACAGTTGATCCGACACTACGAATTCCTCAATAAGATCCGTGCACGTCCAATAGCACAAGCTGTCTACAGCATCCATATTATCGATAATATTCTTGACAATATACGCTGACTGATAGCACGTATCATGGATAAGATCTCGATGGTTGCCGCTGGAATTCCACTCGGTTACATGAATCTCTATGGCCGCTAACTCTGAATCCGCCATGATCTGACGAGTCTTGGCAATGACTTGTCCCAGATAATCAGCCGCTTCGGACATCACCCAATACTTAGACATCTCTTCCGAAGTCCACGTAAAATTCTCATGGTGGTTAACTCCCTGTTCCAGTACATCAGAGAATATCTGATCAAAAGGATAACTATGAAAGGAGACGAAATCCGGTATACAATCCTTCTCCTTGCAATACAGCAAAAAATCTTGTAGCCAATGATCAGCCATAATCGTCGGAGACAGCAGGCTTGGACCTCCAATCCTCAGCTTCGGATACTGTCTAATCGCTTGATACGTAGCATCATAGAACTCAAAATACTGCTCCTTGGTTCCACTCCAAAAAGAGATAACGTCGGGTTCATTCCATACCTCAAAGTACCATTCAGCTACCTCTTTATATCCATATCTCTCTATGCAGTGCTCAACTAAAGCCTTCACCAAGCCCGTCCATCGCTCTAAAGAGCGAGGATAGCTGACATTGCTCTTCTTTACGAATACGGTTGCATCCTTCGACGCCAGCTTGGACGGCATAAACCCAAGCTCAATAAACGGCTTTAGCCCGATACTTAGCAGAAAGTCAATGAGCTGATCAACATACGAAAATCGATAATATGGATTTCCAGAAGCATCTTCATGGTAAACCATCATCTCATCGTCAAATATACCGTGAAATCGAATATGCGAATAGCCGATATCCCTTTGAATCTGCGTTAACTGCTTCTGTACACTGTCGTACAGGCCTTCTTTGGCTTTGCCAATCGATGTCAACCGTCTCCACGTATGGATTAGCTTAGAGTTGGCGCCGCCTTTAATCGGGACTACCTCTTTCTTCTGAATCATGATGTCTTGTGATTGATACGTGATATCCTTGTTCTCTTTCGGTAAGTATTTAAAAAGCTCTTTGAATGCTTCTTGTTGGTTCATTTCAAGATAATTCGGTGCCATCGATGATCGTTGAACAGAGTGAACCAGCGCACTCCCTTTGTAGTTTAAGCGATATTGCTTGGGAGATTGTGTATATGCTTCATTAAACACTTTATTAAAAGCTTTAAGGCTTGGAAAGCCATTGTTTAAAGCAATCTCTGTAATGGTGAGCTGACTGTACAGCAGATCAAACATGGCGTGTTCCAGCCTAACTGAGTTCAAGTAGCTCGAAAATGTAGTTCCTAACTCTTTTTGAAAGAAACGAGAAAGATAGTGAACAGACAGGAATTCCTTCTCCGCGATCTTCGTTAATGATATCTGCTCCGCATAGTTTTGCTGGACATATTCCGTAATCGCCATCAATCGATTCGTATACTTCGCATCCGGCTGATTATCCTTCGGAGACACTTCTTTAGCAAAGTGTTTTATTAGATAGGCGATTAAGCGAAAGAGCAGCCCTTTGAGCTCTAACTCGTATCCTTTTTCTTGCTTCGTATAGATGAGCATCATGAAGGCAAGCACTTCGCGGATCGTATTGAACTCTGGCTGATGCTGCTTGTCATAGAGATAGGAATTGCACACGAATTGGATATCCTTCATGGAGGCATACTGCTGTTCTAAGAAGGAATGGGATACTTGCAGCACGAGCAATAAGCTGCGATCATCGCCGCTTATGGAATGCACTTCCTTAGAATTGATAACGCTTACATCTGATTCGTTAAGTATGAATCTTTCTTGCTTGCGAAACAACTCAACACTCCCGCTCAGTACAAAGATGATCTCCATGTCTTCATGCCAATGCATAAGGACATGATTCGGACTGTGCAGCAGAAGACGAAAAGGAATGTAATCACTCGTCGCAATGACTTCGAAATTATATTTCATCATAATCTCCTCTAAGAAATTATTTCAGAAAACAGCAGTAATATCGTTAGTATCACACATTTTAGCACACTTGCACGAGTGAAGCCAGAAACCCCGCCGTAGTCGGCAGCCTTCATATGACGAGAAGAACAGCAGCCATTGGACATGCATCCCCTTAACTACTGTTCGCTCGACAACTATTTAATTTTAGCCTAAAAATGCTATGGATTCTTTCGTTTTTCGCGCGAAAGCAACAGGATTATCGATGGACTCCCAGTGGATATACATTAACCTCGGACTTTCATTTAACCAATGATTATGAAGAGCTGTTACTGTGATTCCATGTCTTTGCAGGTTTCGAATTAATCGGTTAGCTTGATTTTGGAAGAGGGCAGTTTCACCTAAACAGAGTGCACGTCCGGAACGATCAAGAGATTCGAATGAAAAGAGCTGATAACGAACCAGTGGCGAAGTTGTACGTCTACCGAGAATCGTTGCGTTCAACTGTCTTGCTCTGCTGACAAAGCAGACTGGTCCTGGGTCAATCTCACTCTCACCACCTAATATTCTTGTGAACTGATCACATAATCGTTTGAAACGAGGGCTGACTTTTACGCTTACACTCGCCATGACAAACCTCCCTGCTGTTTGATGATTCATCCTATGGCAGGCAGGGCTTATGTGACTAAACGAATACCCATTCGATTTCAATATTTCTAAATTATTTAGTCCTAGAGGTTATAGATTCTAATCATCGACCATGCATATGTCTATATGTTAATATGGGGTAATAGGTGAATAGCAATAATGCAGCTTACTCCGAATCATTCTTAGAATGGGGCTCGTTCTGCTGCATACGTGCGAATATGAACTCATAGCTGTGATTCCCATGATTCAGGGAGCGCTTCACTCGAGAGATCGTAGCTGTGCTTGCGCCTGCTTCGGCTTCAATTTTACTGTACGTATCGTGGTTGTGAAGCATCTTGGCAACTTGGAAGCGTTGAAGCAACGTTTTGATCTCATGCACCGTACACAAATCATCGAAGAAAGCGTAGCACTCATCAACCGTATCCAGTGATAATATTCCTTCAAAAAATTCGTCCAAAGCTTTCCCTTTCAGCTCATTAATAAGCATAAGTTGTCCTCCTTGAGTCATAACTGCATTGCGTATGAATTATGTATAACACACTCTAACATTATTTTTTACATGCAATTAATTGAACAGATTACATATAATAGCAAAGTGCATCAACAGAAAAAAAGCTGGCACATACCAACTTTTTTTCATTTTAACATAAAATTGTTCATCGTGCTTGTTTAGAGGATGGCGTCGACTTTCTACTCATAAATCCATACAAAATGTTCAATATCGGTGCCACGATACAGAATATGGCATATGGCAGGTAATCCAATGTTGATACGCCGAGTGTACCCGTGATAAATACACCACTTACCCCCCATGGTATCAATGCGTTGCATGCGGCTCCTGCGTTGGCCAATATTCTTGACATCTCTTTGCGATCCACGTTAATCGCATCATACTGCGACTTGAACGCTTCACCCGGTAAAATTATCGACAAATATTGCTCCCCGAGCAACAGATTGATTCCTAGCGAACTGAGTCCAGTCATCAAGATGAGTTTTCCTTTTGTACTTACAAGAGACGTAATGCGTGAAATAATGATCTTGATAACATTCGTTTCGACGAGCAATCCGCCTAGCGCCAGTGCCAGCAGAATTAATGACACCGACCACATCATGCTCTGAATTCCACCGCGCGACAGCAGCTTGTCCACACTGTCTACTCCCGTATGAGACACATAACCATTCTGCATCAGCGTCGAAATATCAATCAGGCTTGTATCCGGATGATAAATAAACAGAATACCGATGGTGAAGACAATACTTAACAGCAGAGTCGGAATTGCCGGTACTTTCTTCCATGCACATAAGAAGAGAACCAATACCGGGATGAGTGTAACTACAGATATAGGAAATGAGGTACTCAGGGTGTTAACAAGTTCGTTAATTTGCTCCCCTGTCGTTAGAACCTCGCCATGTCCCATAACGCCAAAGAACACAAGAGAGATAAAGAATGCCGGTATGACAACGCGCATCATATACTTGATATGTTCAAACAAATCAATCTCAGCGATAGCGGAAGCCAGGTTGGTCGTATCTGATAGCGGGGAGACATTGTTCCCCAAGAAAGCGCCAGAAACGATTGCGCCTGTCGTGATGGCAGCGGGATAACCCATGATCTGCCCCATACCGAAGAAGGCAATGCCGACGGTAGATATCGTCGTAAAGGAGCTGCCCACTGTGATCCCTACCAGTGCGCAAATAACAAATACTGAAGGTAAAAAATATTTAGCGGAAAGTATGCTGAAGCCATATACCATAATCGTTGGGATCGTTCCTGCAGCAATCCAAACACTGATTAAAGCTCCGATTAGCATAAAGATAAGAATAGGTATTAACCCTGGTGTAATTCCATTCGAGATTCCCTTGTGAATTCGATCCCAGGAGATACCTTTGGCTTTGGCGAAGACGATAATAATTCCTAAGGAAATTAATATCGGAATTTGCGGGTCCATTCCTACACCAATTATGCACGCCCCGATAATCGCCAACAAAACGACCAAAAGAAATAAACTTTCTTTGAATGTCACCTCTTTATTCATTCGCTGAACTCCTCATCATGTATTGACCATCTATTAGCAAGGAAGTTAATTGTACTTAGCTTGAACATATCAGGCACTCTTTATGTGAATAAAGAGGAATGCGTAACCACAATAAGCGCTACGCATTCCAGCTTATACAATTATTAATTCATTTCATACAGGTAGATTTTCTCAAGCTTGCTTTGGATCGCTTTCTCAATCTTCTCTGCGTACTCTTCGAATGTTGCTGCATCATGCGCATATGGAGACAGTGCGCAAGCGCGAAGGATTGTAACTTTTTCTGCACGGTTCCATTCTTCGTCGGTAAAGCCTAGGCTCTTAACGAATTCCAGCGGGCTGTTGCCGTAATCCGGAATTGCAAAGTCCGTATGAGAAGTAATGAACTCGTTGCTGTACAATCCGCCCTTCACATAAGAAGCGTAGTCGAAGAAGTCGTGGTTCAACTTGTTCATTTTCACCAAGTCCGTGTTGCCTTCTTCATTGAATACATAGTCCACCATGTTAAAGTCCGGCTTCGTCAACGGATGAAGCTTGATGACTTTACCATTAACATTGAAAGTCTTGTCCTTCAAGAAGTTGTAGAAGCGATAAGCACCCTCGATGCTTGCACCCATCAGCTTACCGTAACCTGTTACGTTCAATGGCAATACTCTGTGTGCTGTCCATACAGCAGCAGCTGTTGCGCCTGCTTTGGAGCCTTCGAGAATGTACGCGCCGAGCAATGCTGGAATATCTGCACCTTTTTCAAATACATAAGTTGCAAAGTAGGAGATCGCATCGCGCATTCTGCTGTCACGGATTGCAATTGCACCTGCAGAGTATGGAATGTATCCCATCTTGTGCGGGTCAATCGTAACGGATTCTGCTTTGCTGATTGCTTTGAAAGCATTGTAGATATCTTCAGTCATCCATTCATCAAAGAGATTCATATCTGAGAAGATGTTGTGTTTTTTGTACACTTCACCAAGCTTGTTGTATTCGATAAATTCGTCATTTTCATCTAGGAAAATGGCACGAGCGTAGCCGCCGTATGCAGCATCCACGTGAACGTAGTAGTAGATACCTTCTGCAGCCAATTTCTCGCGAAGTTCAATGATCTTGTCGATGTGGTCAACTTGACCTTCTTCTGTACTTCCCACTACACCGACAACGCCGAGTACTGGAATGCCCTGTGCAGCCAGTTCACGAACTCTTGCTTCGAGCTTCACAATATCCATGCGATATTCGCTGTCTACATCGATAGCTTCAACTGCATCCAGACCAACGCCGATGATGTCAGCTGCTTTCAGCCAGGAATAATGCTTCGTTTGCGGAATGAGCCATTTACCCAATTTGTCGAGATGACGGCCGCTGCGTGCGGAGTGTGCTTTCACTTCATCCATCTTGTCTGGAATTTGATCCATAATATCCAAGATTTCATCAGTGGACATATTCAGCAATTCCCATTCGGATTTGCCTTCTACATATTTAGGCGCAACTTCTTTAATTGCAAGCGGAAGCGACTTTATGTTACGCGCATACCAGAGGCCTTCCAAGTTAGCGATGGAACCATCGGCACAGATGTGACCCCAGCTTGCACCCTCTTTGTAGCTCATCATTTTCGCCAATTGATGACCAACTTCTTCTTCCATTTGAGATGTACCTGGAGAAGATTCGTATGCAACGTTGTTACCGTTCCAGAGCATTGCTGCGGAATAAGCAATAATAGAAGGCATCAGAGTTTCGGAGTTCATATGTCCCCAGAAACGTCCAGCTGTATGCCAAGGCAACGATTGTGAACGAAGCTTGGAGGACAACTCATTGAATACGCTGCGCATGTGGTCAGCTGTATTCTGGAAGCTTTGCGAGCTTTTATCGAAAGGTGTAATAACCGGCAAATCTTGTGGTTGATAGTTTTGACGCCAGCCGACATGCTCATCAACGACTTTCAATAGAACTTCCTTGAACAAATCGACGTTTTCGCCTTTGCTGCCAAGGAACAATGCTTTGAGGTTAATATCAGGAATTGGATAGTTCATGTTGTGTACCTCCGTTATAATAAAGTTTTATGATAAAAAGTGTGATTTGTGAAATTATTCACTCTTTTTCCAGCTTGGTTTCTTAAATTTATGAATAACAAGGGCAATACCTACCATGACAACAGTCGCCACTACTTGGTAAATGATATAGCCTGTTGATTGGCTTGGATCCAGAATGGACGGTGGGATCAGGCTGACTACCAACGTAATACATACACTAAACAGTGCTAGTAGTGCAACGAACCACATTAATCCATTCCCTTTGCTTCCGAGTCGGAACGGTCTTTCGATATTCGGCTGTTTATAGCGCAAACGAATAGCTGAGATTGCAATCAATGCGTAAACGATACAGTACAGAATCGTCGTTGTAATCGTAATGATTAGGAATGCACTGTTAACATCAGGAACAACGAGATACAATAACGATACTAAAGAGATAACAATCGCTTGAATCATTACAAACGTAATTGGAATACCTTTGCTGTTTCTCTTTTGGAAGAATGGAGGCAAGTTTCCATCGTCTGCAACTTTGATCATCGATTTACTTGGACCAAGTACCCACGCACTAAGCTGTACCAAGACACCAATCAAGATCATTGCAGAAACGATATTGACGAAAATGGTCGGAATGCCCAAATCCTGACAGAAAATCATATATGGCTGCGTAATATTAGCGAGTTGAAGCTGGCCTTCAGGAATTGCGTTGGATACAGTCAAACCTGCGATCAGGTTAAAGATAACGAGCAATATTACAGAAGCGATAACCGCAATCGGATAGTTGCGTTTTGGATTTTCAATGTTATTCGCATGTACGGAAGAGATCTCAACACCTGCAAAGATAAAGATGATACCGGACAAGTAAGCTATGCTTCCCAAGTCGCTTAGATCTGGCAGCAAGTCGCTTGCCTGGAAGTTGCCCAAGTAGCTCTCTGGTTGGATGCCGTTCTTAATAAAATAAGCGATACCCAGTACCACAAGAATGACGAACGGGATATATACACCGATAATGGCACCCCAGTTGCCCGCGATCTTGACCATATCGAACTTCAAGTTCAATAAGGTGACACCCCAGTATGAAATAATGATGACTGCAAATATAAAGTAGTTATTCGTTGATAGATCTGGAACGTTAATTACATATCCCAGCAGTACGCCTACGGTTGAGGCAACCATAACCATCCCGAAGAACATTTGAACCCATAAGAGCCAAGAGGTAACGAAGCTCCATTTCTCACCTAGTGCATGTTTAACCCATACTTGCGGACCGCCCTCTTCAGGGAATCCTGTTGATAGTTCGGCGGACATCAACGCAATTGGAAGTGCAAATAAGACTGCTGCAACCAGCATGTAGAAAATTTGTGTCCAACCGGTAATGGCTAGTGTTGGCACACTGCGTACGGTACCGAAGAATGCCATCGTGATACCGATTAACCCGAACAGCGTCAATTTTTTTGAATTGGCCATGTTGTATTTTCCCTCTTTCTATCTCTCTGTCATTTACTCCCTAATTCATCCATATCGTGAATAAGATATGAATTAATACTCTAGGAAAACAATTGAAATGCTTCGAGATCACCGCCTTGTGGTTATAACGAAATCTGATATTAAGTTGTTAATCGATTAACTTTCCACGCCAGTATACGCCTCTTTTTTTTGTTCTGTCAATTCGTCAAAACACCTTATCCCATAATGGTTTTTCGTTTTTTCCAAAATCTTATTAACATCTGCTTTAATGTTTTTATTACTTTACCGATGAAGGGCTTAAAGCTTTCACGCTTTTAGAGGTTAAAGCACTTTCAGGGAAAAGTTTTGTATATTTATTTAGTTTCATTAATTTTCATTCAAAGCTTGGCGCATTGAACATCACACTGATCCTCATAAGCTTCATATCATTTACAACTAAATAATGTGGTTACAACTGTACTTTGTTAAGCGCTTTCACGGCATATATAAGGGAATTCAATGCTTCTCTTGAATTAGGTAGAGGGATAAAGTGAAGCAGATTTGTTGATTGTATAAAAGGAATACTTATGCGTTCAGAGGAATAATTCATGCTTGGTCAGAGGGAAAATCGACTTTTACATAAATAGTAATATTATTAGGTGATTCCAGTATCTTCATTTTTGATTGAAACTCCGAGCTTGATTCCATCGAGATGTTTCAGGATTAATTTGGCAATAATATTTTTCTTGGATTACGTTAACACACGCAAAAAGACTGGTTTTTAGCTTGCTACAGCACTAAAAGACCAGTCTTTTTGTGATAATGATCATATTTAAGTTGTGATTAATATCATAGACATTAGCTATCGTGAAGTGGATGAATTTCTTGAGATCTTACTCCCGGCTGCCACTGCACCATGACATCAAAAGCACAATTGGCAATTACATCGTCTGTATCATATTTATTCAAGATAAATTCAATGCCTGGATACAAGTCATCCATCTCTTCTTTTAATAATCTGCTGTATCCTACAAGTCTGCGTGACGCAATTCGCCCATCATTTTCAGTTAGTATCCGATCTGGTTCATTCAGCAGCCAGTCTAAGCCTTGCTCCATCTTACTGGTCATATCCTGCTGATCGCACTTTCCATTTAACCCATTCACGCTCACCAATAAGTTGTTATATTCAGGGTTCTGATCAAGCGCCTTATGCCATAGTGAAAGCCATTCATCTTGCTTAATATAGTATCGGCCTTGATAATAACTCTTTATCGTCGGCAATAAGATATGAATGGTCGGATGATATACTTCATTTTCTTTCTCAATGTCCAGCATGCGGAAATAGCCCAGTGTTGCCTGCTTCACACTCTTATATTTAAACATTCGGTTGAATCCGATCAGCATTCGATCCAGCTCTTCGTTAATCTTCTCAAGCGCAACATGTCTCAGCCCTAGGTCAATGAGGAGCCAGTTGACCTGCTTCGTTTGGTTTACTCTCGATATTAAACGATGATTAAAATATGCGAGTTGCAGTGATCTTCTCCACGACCCAAGCACCTTTAATCCTCGCCCCCATTCTTATAAAGAGAATAGCTGATAATCAGCTATTCTCTGATATCAGCTATTCTCCCAATTTCACAAGGTTGTAAGTCTTTTTGCCTTTGCGAATAATGATAAATCGTCCGTCGAAGGAGTTGTCCAATGTAACGTCCATTTCCAGATCCGTCACTTTCTCACCATTCATCGAGATCGCGCCGTTCGTGATATCTTCGCGTGCTTGACGCTTGGAAGGCTCAATTCCTAAGTCGACGAGCCAATCTACAATATTTTTAACTTCCTTAGAAGCATGGAATGTAGGCATATCCTTGAAGCCTTGTTCGATTTCATCTGCTGTCAGTGACTTAATATCGCCGCTGAACAATGCTTCTGTAATCTTTTGCGCTTGGATCAGGGCCTCTTCACTGTGCACGAACTTCGTCATTTCTTCAGCAAGCACACGTTGCGCTTCGCGTTTGTGAGGCTCTGTCTGCACTTTCACTTCCAAAGCGTCGATCTCTTCTTTCGACAAGAACGTGAAGAATTTCAGGTATCTAATTACATCACGGTCATCTTGATTTGCCCAGAACTGGTAGAACTCGAATGGAGTTGTCTTATTCGGATCGAGCCAGATTGCGCCGCCGGCTGTTTTACCGAACTTCGTACCGTCCGCTTTCAGCATCAACGGAATGGTTAAGCCGAATGCTTTAGCATCAGATCCTTCTTTTTTGCGAATCAGGTCTAGACCGCTCGTAATGTTGCCCCATTGATCGGCACCGCCAATTTGCATTTGGACATCTTCGTTTACGAACAGATGATGGAAGTCCATCGACTGCAGAATCTGGTACGAGAACTCAGTGAAGGAAATACCCGAATCCAGACGGCTTGCTACGATATCTTTGGCCAGCATCGTGTTGACGCTGAAGTTCTTCCCGAAGTCACGTAGGAAATCCAAAATTGTAAGGTTATGCGTCCAATCGTAGTTGTTTACCATGCGAAGTCCTGTATCGCCGTCGTTAACGAACAGCTTTTTCATCTGCGCTGTCAGCGCATCTACATTCTGCTGTACTTGTTCCATCGTTTGCAATGTACGTTCTGTTGTACGACCGCTTGGGTCACCGATTGTGCCTGTCGCTCCGCCTATCAAGATAACGGGACGATGGCCAGCAAGCTGGAATCGTTTCAGCATCATAAATGGGATCAAGTGCCCAATATGCATGCTGTCACCCGTTGGGTCAACTCCGCAGTACAATGAAATCGACTTCTCTGTTGTTAGTTTACGCAAACCTTCTGCATCTGTCTGTTGATTGATGGCACCGCGCCATTCCAGTTCATCGATAATGTTCATCATTGTTGTTCAGCTCCTCAGTGATTTCATTGTAAGTTGATTATAGGGATTAAAAACAAAAAAATCGTCACCATGTCTGTAATAGACATAGGGACGATTATTAACCGTGTTACCACCCAAATTGCACTAATAGCGCTGCAGCCGCCATTAATACCACTCTCGGCAATGATATCGATTGCCAACCCGCTTAGCGTTACCTAAGAACCTCCAGAGTGTAATTCGCAATGTTGTGTGTACCAGGTCGCATCAACCCCTGGCTTTCTGAAAACAGTGACAAAATTGCTACTTCGCTCGTTCATCGTGTTATCCAATATTAGATTAGTGATAATCATAGTGCTAATAAAATTATTTGTCAACACCAAATTTAAAAAAGTCGAAAAAACTCGTTGGTTACGCGGATCCAAACATTTTTTTGCCGCGAGGCTGATCTCCCTTGTCGTCTGGCTCGAGCGTAATCCCGATCTGGTCGAATGTCAGAGTATCTGACTCCATCGGCATGGTCAACACACCGACGCCGTCCCCTTCAGATGGAACTCGAAATGTGCCCGCGCTGGAGCGAACACCATCCTTAATCAGCCAGACCTGATAGGCTTGATCACCACTCGTTGGAGTAGCTCCGTAGACATTAACCACAAACTGCTTGCTCTTCCCATTATCGAAGATATAGGCGATACCATAAGCCTTGGAATCTTCAGGGGTTTGAGATTGCAGCGGAACGACCGACGCGATCTGCGATGAGGCTCCATGTTGAGTATCGGTGGACGATGCGATATTTATGCGTTCACGGTACATCCAGTAATTCCATGCAGAGCCCAAGAGGAATACACCGATCAGCGCGGCGGCTGGAATGCTTCGCAACCAGCGTGGTCTCGCATTGCGCCTGATGGTCTTAGCAGCGGGCTGGACTGCTGTCTTGGCCTCAGCGGCAAAAGCCGCCTTCATCACTTGCTGCTTCAAATCTTCTGGCGGTTCGATATGTTCCATATCTGCGGACATCCCCTCCCATACGAGTTGTAGTTCAGCTATCTCCGTTTGGCAGGCCTCGCAGCCTGGCAGATGACGCTCAAAGGCAATGCGTTCTTCCTCCGTGCATGAACCTGATAACACATCTAGGCACAATTCGCAAACAGATTCTGATTTCTCGTTCAAGGTCGTCCCTCTCCTTCCACGATCATATGTCTGCGCAATATTTTCAAGGTCTGATGCAGCCTGTTCTTCACGGTGCCCAGGGGCTCCCTGTAATGCTCGGCCAATTCTCTCAAGCTGTAGCCTTGCCAATAAAAATCCTCCAACAGCTCAATCTGCTGCTTAGACAAGAAGCGATAGGCGTTGCGAATCTGATTCTTAAGTGAGTCTCTCTCCACATGCGCTTCAGGTGAAGCCGTTTGATCCGGAATTCTTTCCAATTCTTCGGGAAGATAGGCAACAAGCTCGTTGCTGCGCCTGCGCTGCTGTCGCAACCAGTCCATCGTCAGATTTCGGGTGATGGTAATCAGCCAACTTGTAAACTTGCCCTTGTCTGGATTGAACCCCGATTCCGTCGTCCACAACCGGACATAAACAGCCTGGACAATGTCCCTTGCTGCTTGTTCCTCTCGCAGCACCTTGAAGGCGTAGGAATAGATAAGGGTCGCGTAACGGTCGTACAAAATAGACAAGGCTTCCTGTTCCTTCTGTTTCACGAGCAGCATTAATTCAAAGTCAGATAGAAGGTGCATACGGGTGAGGCCTCCTTGGTCGCACCGGTTCAGTATTTCAACCTGGTTTTATACGCACAATATTATGGGGCTAGAAACAAGAATACACCAGCAAGGAAACCGTTTCTACGATTCCCCTGCTGATGCGTGAATTAACATTTCAGTCAATATTACCGCTTATTACTTGGTTTCACTCTTTTGATCCGCTGATGCACCGTTGAATTTCGTCGGATCAACCACGAACCATACGTCCATCACATTTTGACCTGTCGTGTCACCATGCTTGACATCTTTCGCAAAGTAATATAACGGATAGCCTTTATAAGTCGCTTGTTTGCTGCCGTCAGGACGTGTAATGGAACCAAAATCTGCCTTATTCAGCGTTGATGGCACACTGCCGTCAACTACCTCATACGCAGGCCACTTGGCGATACACTCGCCTTCGCAGTTGCTCGTTTCCGGCTTATCCTTAGCGAAATAGTATAAGGTACGGCCACGATCATCTGTCAGATAAGTACCTAGCTCTGTGTTGGAACCAAGCATAATGCGGTAATCTGGCTTAGCTGCGAACCATACGCCTTGAACGCCTTCACCCAGGGTATCGCCAGCTTGTTTATCTTTTGCGAACGTGTAGAGAGGCCAGCCTTTGTACATCCATTGTTTCGCTCCGCTTGCATGTGTAACGAGAGTGAAATCCTTAGGATTCATCGTAGATGGAATCTGCAGTTGATCCGCGCTTAGGAATGGCCAAGTCGCAAGACATTGTCCCTGACAAGCATCCAAATTCTGAGCATCCTTGGAGAAGAAGTAGAGCGTGCGGCCTTTGCCATCTACTAGAACAGTCCCTAGTTTAGCGTCCGTACGCAGGCCAATTCTCTCCCCTTCAGGCAGCTTAGCGGAAGCAGCAATGACGCCGTCTTTCTGCAATTGATCAAAAAGCTTCTGTCCTTCTGGTGTCGATACGGATAGAGACTCAACGAGCGCTGTGGAAACATGAGCGTTGGTCAATTCGGAGACGCCAGCGATTTGGTTCATCCCCTTGCCTGTAGCAAATGATTCCGTATCTTTGTAAGCGAAATCCTTGTTAGATTCATAGCCTTGTATCTCAAGCAGCACCTTATACAACTGCTGTGAGCTAACTGGTGCAAGCGGGTTGAAGCGATTCGCTCCCTCGCCATTCCAGCCGTATTGAGGGTTGCTATGTAGGTAAGCAAGAATAGCTTGGTTGCTTGTTCCTACCTGATCCGCATCGGAAAAGTTACCTTTGCCCGTATAGGCGCTTGCCTCATCGAGCTTACCCTGCATCCGCAGCGAGATAATGGCCGCTTGAATACGAGTAGTATCCTTAGCCAAGTATTTGTCATCAACTCCATTGCCATCACCTACAAGTAAACCGAGCTCAGTCGCAGTCTGTGCGTCCGTTTTTACAGCCGTGGTACCTTCCGTGACTTCTGCTGCCGAAGCAAGCCCCGGCACTAACAGCATTACACTAAGCGAAAGCACAAGAAGCAATTTCCCTATCCTCTTCATCCTAACAACCTCCAATAAAAATATGATGTTATTAAAAATAACGTCAAAATTAACCAAGAGGTTTGATGATGAAGAAAATATTTTTTTTCAGCAAATTAGTCAACTATAAAAGCTACAACTCCCAAAATGATACACAGGATTCCACTTAAGAATTGTCCTATCCCTGAAGCCTGCCCATGCAGCAATAAATTGAAAATATTTCTTCTTTTTTGGGTCTTTCCTACGAATGCTTTATCCGTTTTCATTCTATATCTACCCCATAATACTAAGACTACTCCAAAAAGTATAATGAATAATTTTAAAGCCATAAATATTCCTCCGTCTGTTATTCGTATGTTGTAATTTTTCGAATAATTGTATTTTCATACTATTATTAGTCATCTTGCTCAAATATAAAAACTTCTTCAATAGATAAGTTAAAGACTAAAGATATTCGATAAGCAAGTAAAACTGATGGATTATATTGTTGTTTTTCTAAAGAGATTATGGTTCTTGAAGATACACAGACTTGATCAGCAAGTTCTTGTTGTGTTATTCCAAGCTCTGAACGCAATTCTTTTATTCTATTTTTCATAGCGTTCTCCTAATTAATGTTACAGAAAGTGATAATAAAATTTTTTAGCTGCTAGGTTCGTAATCATGCATAAAATGACAATCGCAAATAATGCAGTATTCGTTGGAATTGCAACCCATTTCGAAAGAAACATCATAAGGAACGTTACAACCATTAGAATTCTCATGGTAAAATGAGAAGCCTTTCCTTCTACCAAATCATCTCTTTCATCGTATTCTTTTGACATCTCTCTTTCCAACTGTTTCTTATTCGCATTATATTTGACGTGAGAAGTTATAGCGTAAACTAACAGCCCCGCACCGACGAATAACATGAAATAATCAGAATACAACCCTTCTGCTGCATTAGCTTCAGCATAATTAGATATGGTTTCCACCAAACCCATTATGAGAATGGCAAATGAGCATAGATAAAGCTCTGTAAATCTTTTTGTCAAAAAAACTCTCCCCTAACACCGTACAATATGAAGTTTATTTCACGTGAACTTTACTTCATATTGAACGATTCTGATGGAGTTTTCAACTGTTAATTTTATCCGCATAGAATCCTTGGTTTCTCCCGTTATCAGAGAGTTCGTTCGGGTAAAGATGTTCGCGATGCAACTTTTTCAGTGGAGGCTGATATTTTAGGAGATAAGACTGTCATAGGGAGAGGTTTCAATGAACTTGATAAGTTGTCGTAAAATAGTTCTCAGTTTAGCATAAGCTTGGATATGGTCACCTGTACGAAGCATTCGATATTACTATAAAAAAATGGCGGGCACTGAATGAGCCCGCCATTTTCATTACATCTCTATTAGGCCTGAACTTGCTCCTCCATCTCTCTCATGGATTCGGCAACCTTCACCATCATGGAGCATTCAACCCTCTTGCGGAAGATATCACAGCTGAAGTCGTAGGTTCCGTTGAGGGAACCCGTTGCATGCAGCGCATTGGCAGGACATCCGCCGCTGCAATAGAGCTTCGCCCAGCAGTCCTTGCATTCTGGCTTCGAGTAGCAGTTGCTCTCTTTGAACTGACATTGCAGCTCAGGTTTGGTGATTCCATCCCAGATGTTCCCCATGCTGTATTCTTCATCCCCGACGAACTGGTGGCAGGGGAAGAGCTCGCCCCATGGCGTAACAGCGAGATATTCGGTGCCTGAACCACAGCCCGTGATTCTCTTCTGGATGCAAGGGCCTTCCGAGAGGTCAAGCATGTAATGATAGAAGGTAAACCCCTTGCCTTCTTCATCGCGCTTAATCATTTCCTTAGCGAGAATTTCATATTGGTTATAAATCTCCGGGAGGTCCTTCTCGGTAAGCGCATAGGGCTCACGCGGATCACAGATGACCGGTTCCATCGAGAGCTTGTCAAAGCCCAAGTCTGCGATATGAAAGATATCATTGGTAAAGTCTACATTGTTACCCGTGTAAGTTCCACGTACATAATACTCTTGGTCTCCGCGCTTTTGAACGAATTCCTGGAACTTCGGAACAATATGATCATAGCTGCCTTTTCCAGTAACCGTTGTGCGAAGTCGGTCATGAACCTCTTTTCTTCCATCCAGGCTTAATACGACATTGTACATTTCCTGATTCAAAAACTCAGTGACCTCATCGTTCAGCAGCATGCCGTTCGTCGTGAAGGTGAAGCGGAACTTTTTCTTGTATTCTTTTTCTCTGCTTCTTGCATATTCTACAATCTGCTTGACCACTTTCCAGGCCATAAGGGGTTCCCCGCCGAAGAAGTCGATGTCAAGGTTTCGGTGGTGACCCGAATTCTCCAGCAGGTAATCAATGGCTTTCTGTCCAACCTCGTAGCTCATGATTGCACGATCTCCGTTGTATTTCCCTTGGCTGGCGAAGCAATAGTCGCATGACAGATTGCAGGTGTGCGCAACATTGAGGCAGAGCGCCTTAACATACGTTTTTCGATTTCTTAAATCAATGGAGAGACCCTCATACTCATCCTTTGTAAAGAGCTGTCCATCATTTTTGAGCTCCTCGATATCCGAGATGGTTTCTCGAATGTCCTTCTCAGAAATGCCGGAATCGTGCTTATGTTTTTCCAACATCAATGTCACGATTTCTTCCGCAGATGTATTCTCATACAGCTCAATAATTTCATATGCCAAGTCATCGACAACATGCACCGCGCCACTGTAGGTGTCGAGTACGATGTTGTATCCGTTTAGTTTATATTGATGAATCATACTTACTAATCAAGCTCCTTTGGCCCATATAAATAGCCGCCCATCTGCAGAGCAGTGGGCGGTTGAATTCCAATTCCTATCTGTTCATTGCATTTTCACACTTCTGGTTTGCTACTCCGCAGGAAGTTTTGCAAGCGGACTGACAAGATGTTTGGCATGCGCCGCATCCGCCGTGCTTTGCAGTATCCATCAGTTTGCGAGTGCTCAATGTTACGATTCTTTTCATCATAAATAACTCCTTCTGCAATCTCATTAGTTCAAAAATAAGAGATTAAAATTGTGAATAATTTCACTTTATTTCCATATGTCATTGTAGCAACACCTTGGATGTACGTCAATCATTCCCGGATGAACGCCACATATGCTCCATCTAGCTGCGAGGTCACCTTGTGCTTTTCGGTTGCTTTTATAAGTATATGTACATAACGAAGCCAATGAAAAAAAAGAAGTCTCCCAAAAGTTCAGTGAACTTATGAGAAGCTTCTTATAATCACTGTGAGTATTTCGTGCGTATAATAAGGCCCCAGTTCATATGTTCAATTGCATCCCATCATAGGCTACCGTGATGCCATGCGGCTCAAAGATTTGTACCAAATCTTCATGCAGTAGATGCGCATTATGAGAGAAATGAGTTACTACGATTTGCCCTGCTTCTTTCATGACATTATTCTCGATTAGCCAGTCCCGTGTTTTTAGTGTATCCTCAACATTCATGTGAACTTCACACTGTGGGGCATTTCCAGTCGTACATTCCAGAATAGCAAGATCCAGTTGCTTTCCTCTCAACCATGTCCATGTCTGTTCGGGAAACCAGCCGCTGTCGTGACCATAAAAGATGGTTCTGCCATCCTTCTCTATATAGTACAATAAGCAAGTTTCTTTAGAATCATGCTTAGCAAGCAAAGGGGTAATTGCAGCTGTTTGCGTTTGTATCGTTTCAAATGGCTTCAAGTTGTGGAATTGAAATCGATGGGATTCTGTGGCAAGCAATTGACTGCAGTGCTTAATAGGCAAATCGTGACCATACAGATGGAGCTCTTCATCCATAAACTGAGCATAACCCAAAGCACGAATCAGTAAATCTTCAGGATACATATGATCCGAATGTGAATGTGTAAACAATAGATCACGAACCTTATCCATATCAACAGAATCACGAATCGAATGATATAAGGTATCCGCCGGAAAGTCGATCTTCAGCACCTCATCAATCAAGACCGAAGTCCGTGTACGAATATTTTTCCCACCAAGCGCTTTGGCTTGCTTGCAAGTCTCGCAATGACAGAATAGCGAGGGAATGCCTTCGAATGCAGCTGTTCCATGAAAATGAACCTTCATCAATATTGTCCCCCTTGTAATAGAGAGAACAACAGAACGTCAGTCCTGTTGTCCTCTCTGAGTAATACGCTAAACTGGCTTACTTAATATTTGAATCATCCAAATACTGCAACCATTGCTTCTTGTATTCCTCTTGAATTTTATCGAGACCAGCTTGTTTGGCCTTTTCCATAAATAACTTCAGGCCGCCTTCAACATCATCTACAATACCAACATTGAGTGGATACAAGTATTGCTTTTCAACTTGTAGAACGGCTGCCTTCTCCGCTTGATAAGGCGTCCAATCCTCTGGGAAGCCCTGGAATATGTTCGGCTTTGCTATCTTATCAAATTCACTGAACATGTCTAGCACAACATCAAAGCTCTTATCAAACAACATGATCTCCGGATTTCTCCATGCCCAGCCATTCATGCCTTCTCTTGGGAAACCATTTGTTTGGGCATCACCAAGCATTTTATAATATTTACCATCCTCAACTTCAAAATGCTTGCCTTCGATACCGTATTGTGTCAGCCAATTGTAGCGTTTATCAGTGACCATTTTCTCATAGAAAGCAAGCGCTCTTTCTGGATTTTCGCTGCTGCGTGGGATTGCAAAGCCATTATGAATCGGGTGAACGGGTGAAGAGAACCCTTTTATATTTGGATATGGGGAATAACCTAACTCCCAATCCGGGTGCAGTGATTTCACTTTGACAACAGAATCACCATAGCGGTTTGGATTCTCACTTCCTAAGATTGCTGCGCCTTTACCGCTGGCAAATACATCATGACCACTGTCTTTCATGTTCAGCATATTCTTCGGCAAGAACCCTTTTTCTGACCATCTCTTGTACATTTTTAAATCTTCCAAATGCTGCGGAGAGCCCCAATAGGAGGTTACGTCTCTTGGATTGTCATACATGATGTTAAGCCCATATGGAACTTTATCGTTGGAATTCACTGTTTTAGATGTCATTTGACGGACGGGATCTGTATGACTGACCTCAGTATCCGCCAGAGGCATCATATCCGGTTCATTCTTGCGTATGCCATCCAAATACTGCTCTAGGGTTTCGAGTGATTCCGGCTTTGGCAAATTGTACTTTTTGCGCAAATCTTCCCGATAGGCAATACCTTCATTTACATACTCCTTCCAGATAGCTGGAACTGTGTAAATTTTCTTGTCAATCTTGACTGCTTCCCACATATCCTGCGGTACAAATGCTTGCAGCTTAGGAGCAGCCTTCGGCAAGAGTTCATCTAGCGGAAGGAAAGCCCCTTTCTTCGCATATGACTGGTAATTCACCCATTCTGCCGTAAAGATCAGGTCAATCGGCTGCCCTGAGGACAACAGGAGCTTGTATTTTTGATCATAGTCTGTCCAGGTTGTGAAGTTGAATTTGACGGTTGCATTCAAATCTGCTAAAGCCAGCTTGTTAATTTCCTCTTCAATGATCTTTAAATCCTTTGGGGCATCGCCCAGCATATAGAACTGAAGCTCCACTCTCTTGGATGTGTCGATTCCACCTGGCTTCTGCGGTTCAGGAGATGAGGTGCCTTCAGGTTTTTTTGTGTCAGTTGCTTGTGGTGTTGACCCCGTTTCCTTCGCAGTGTTACTGCATCCAGTCATGACCATTGTGAGTAAGAATATCAAGGTTAAGACTGATGATATGATCTTTTTCCCTTTTTTCATGTAAATCCTCCTTTATAAATTGCTATATGTCAGCCGATCGCATACGAGTTTCTTGCGTTTGCTTTCGGTACTAACCTTTCACCGCACCAATCGTTAATCCCTTCACAAAATATCGCTGCACGAATGGATATAAGAAAATAATGGGTCCTGTTACGACGATTGCCATCGCCATCTTGGTCGATTCTGTCGGAATTTCACGCCCTATGGTTACCCCTGTTCCAGAAGCCATTTGAGAAATGAACAACATGGTATTGATCGTATTGTACAAGTAATATTGAAGCTGATACATGCTAGCGTCATTAATGAACAAGGAAGACATGAACCAGTCGTTCCAGTACGTCAGAGCAAGGAACAGACCGACAGTCGCTATTCCAGGCATAGCAAGCTTCAGCACGACACTGTAGTAGATCCTAAAGTCGTTCGCGCCATCGATTTTGGCTGATTCGATTAATTCTTCCGGAACCGCTGATTTGATAAAGTTTTTCATTAAAATAACGAGAAAAGGTGTCATAAGACCAGGTAATATCAGTACGGCATAGGTGTCTGTCAGTCTAAAGTATTTGGTCAACATGATGTACCAGGGTACGAGCCCCCCTCCAAACAGCGTTGTGAAATAAATGAAGAAGGCTAATTTATTGCGATACTTGAAATCTTTCCTCTGCAGAACATAACCTGCCATCGTAATAAGAAACAAACCCAACAGCGTTCCAACCACAGTTACAATGATCGTGACACTATATGCCTTGATGAGTTGAGTTGGAAAGATAAACACCATTTGATAACCTTCGAGCGAGAACACTTTAGGAATCAAGTGAAAGCCGTCGCGAATAATGGATTCATTGGCTGTCAATGAGCCTGAAATGATCAGAATGAAAGGAAAGAGACAGAGCAGAGAAAAAATCGTAATGATCAGGTAAGCCATCATCCGGAAAACTCTAGAACTTAGAATGTTGTCATCCAATGTAACCCCTCCTCCCCATTTTAGAACAATGCATAATCTTCATTAATTTTCTTGATGATATAATTCACTGTCATAATCAATACAAATCCGAAGATAGACTGATACAAGCCAGCAGCAGTTGCCATACCAATATCAAAATTAACTTTCAAAGATCGATAAACGTAAGTATCGATAATATCCGTAACGTTGAAGAGCATTCCGTTGTTCCCGACAAGCTGATAGAACAGATCGAATTGACCTTTCATAATGCTTCCGAGTGCAAATAAGAGCAGAATGATAAATGTTGGCTTCAGCATAGGCACGGTAATATGCCAGATTCGTTGAAAAATATTTGCACCATCAATTTTGGCAGCTTCGTAATACTCATCGCTGATTCCCATGATGGTTGCAAGATAAATGACCATAGAATAACCTAGATTTTTCCATATATAAAATACTGTAATCAGAATTGGCCAGAGCCATGGTGTATTGTATATGTCTACTGGATCGAATCCGAACGATTTCATCATCTGATTCACGAAGCCGGATTCAAAATTAAACATGTTATACGCCAGTACGCTGATCAGTACGAATGACATGAAATAGGGCAGAAACATAATGGATTGCGTTAGCTTTTTGAATAGCTTACCTCTAATTTCGCTAATCAGAATCGCTGCAAAGATCGATATCGCATTACCTAGTACAATAAACACCAAATTATAACCAATCGTATTAAAGGTAAGTTTCCACAAAATCCCTGACTGGGATAGAAACTTAAAATTGTCCAGTCCTACAAAGGGACTGCCGAATAGCCCACCAACAAAATCATAACTTGTGAATGCGTAATAGATGCCGACCATTGGAAAATAAGAATTAATTAAGAAAAAAAGCAGTGTCGGTGCTATCATCAAAAACATGATTTTATTTTTATTTAATTCATATAAAAAGCCTTTCTTCTTAAGCAAATCTGACCACCTCCTGAATAGAATCACTGTGGATCATTACATCCAAATCATAGAGGAAGCTAATTCGATAAGATACTGAACCTTGTCGCACATAGCTGTAAATTCAGTACTTTCAGAGTGTGAACTTTAAGTACTTTCGTGAATATTTACTACATTTAACCTATTATGGATTATTTAAACACGAATTGAATTGAAAGCATACAACTGATCGAGTATACTCATATCATCCATGAAAGGGGTTTCAAACATGTTGAAACAGTGGTCCAGAGAGCATAAAAAAGTATATATCCGAATACTGTTTGGCTTAATCGCATGTGTTATTGGTACACTCTTGATAACCTCATCTATTCTATATATAAATTTCGAAAGCATCGCGCTTAAACAAGTTTATCGTTCCGATTCTAATAGTCTGAATCAAATTAAAACAGAATTATCTAATATGACAGAGACTGTTACCTCACTGTCCTCCCAGATTTACCGTGACTCTGCAGTATCCAAATTGTTGTATTATCCGAACTTGAATATCTATGATGTCATTTTTGCACAGCAGCAGCTGGATAACTATCGCGCATCCTTGCCATTCATTGAATCCATTTATGTATATAATGCGAAATCCAATCAGTTCTATATTAGTTCCAATAATGCACGAAACGGACTTCAACCGAAGTCCGATCTTGATGATGATGGAATTCTAGACCTTTTTAAGAATTTCAAAGATCATCGCCCCTTCCAGCCGATTCCCAGAACTTATAACATCGGTTCGGTTGAGACCACTCCAGTGTCAAGCTACACTTACTTGTGTTACAGCATCATTGATGATAATAACGATTTAAATACAGCGGTCGTTGTCAATATCTCGGCATCATGGTTAGGCCTGCGAATGGATAAATCGGAGAAAGAGATATCGGAGAATAACACGTTTATCATTAATCAGGATGGAATATTGTACTCCAGTAATGACACGCAAGCGATGCTAACGGACATGTCCGATAAACCCTACATACAGAAGATTATTCAGGATAATTCACACTCTGCCTATTTTGTAGACACAGTAGATGAAGTTAGATCTTTAATAACGTACACTTCTCCCGATCCATTAGGATGGAGATATGTTCGCATTACCCCTTATAGCCATATTACTCAAGAGATAAGTGATATGAGGTATCGGACACTCATTATCTGTCTTGGCATTCTTCTCTTAGGCTTATTGTTTTCGTTAACATTATTCCATCGTGTATATCGCCCAATTGACAAAGTCATACGCAAGTTTAAGGATCTGGAAACAGAAAGACGTAATCATCTACATATTCTCAAGCAGGATTTCCTGAGAAATACGATCTTGGGGAGAGAAACGAATAATGCTGAGGTATTGCAACAAAAATTACAACACTTCAATTCAGGGCTTATGGTTAATAGTAAATCACGGATTGCTTTGATTAGGATTGATGAGTTCCCCTTCGTTCTCGAGAAATACAAAGATGATATCAAATTGCTCAAATACGGCATAATGAACGTTTGCACGGAAATTGCCTCGCCGATCTTTCAAATCGAAGCCATTGATATGGGGGATGACAGTCTTTTACTTCTGCTCAACTTCCATGATCCGCTTTATAACATGGAACAGGATTCACTGATTGAGATGGCAAAGCATATGCAATTGTCAATCAGCAAACATTTAAAATTATCCGTCTCATTTACATTTAGTCCTGTGATGGAATCAATCGAGCAATGCATTTCAGTTTACAAGCAAGTACTTGAGGCTTCTTACCATCGATTATTCAAAGGACACAGCAGTATCCTCTTTTCGGATGACATTATGCGCTTAAAATCCAAAGAGTATGTGTTTCCCGTTCACAAGGAAAAACAGTTCATTGAATCCTTGATGTCAGGAAATGTGGATAAGGCCCGCAGCATTTATATCGATATCGTAGGAGAAATATCAGAATATTCTTTTACCGTTGTTCAACTTGTCATATCGCATTTAGCACTTACCGTTAATAACGTATTGCGAGCATTAAAAAAGAACAATGCGATCTTAACGTTACCCGAATTCGATACAACGTTCTTACTGCCGAATCATGTTGAAACCATGGAAGAAATCAACACTCCCTATTTCAAGATATTTGAAGAAATTAGTCAAAAGCTCGAAGAGAAGCGAAGCACCAAACAAGAAGATCTCATTAGAAAGATACATGAGATTATTGAGCGAGACTATAGCGATTCCAACCTGAGCATAAATTCAATTGCAGAGGAGTTCTCGATGTCTCCCATTTATTTGAGCCGGTTATATAAACAATTAACTACCAATGCTCTTCCTGATATCATTAGCGAAATGCGGTTGAATAAAGCCAAAGAGCTGCTGAAGACTACTGAATCCACCATTGTTGATATTGCTGAAAAAACAGGCTTCACTAGCAGCTCGTATTTTTATCGTATATTTAAGAATAGTACGGGTATAACCCCAAGCGATTATAGGAAATTAAATGTTTGAGAATAAACAAAGCCCATGCGTAATTGCATGGGCCTCTTACATATCCGGACGTGCGGGTCAGCGTTACATTAACTTAACGCAATCATTATGCAAAAGGCTTTGTTAATGTTTGTTGTTGAAAATTGATTTACAGGAACTAACGGAGCAGTTTAGTTCAAGAGCTTTATTTGGGTATTGCATTCAAATTAAGATAATATTGATTTGAAAGGCGTTGGAATTAGTGGTATACAAGATAAGGGGTGCAAAGCAGTGAATGAATTTTATAATGCGTTAACATATGTAAATAAAATGTTTTATGAACCCAATCATTTAACCATAAAAGCTGTCCGAGAAGAAGCTCAAAATTCAGATTATGGGGCTGGCATATTTCAGCTAAACTCAAAATCGATTAGATTTAGAGTCGCAAAAATAACACCAACCAAGATAGGACAGTTTGTTGCTTTTTGGGAAAAAGATGGGGATAATAAAAACCAAGCCTTTTCATATGAAAAGGCTACTGATTTATTGGTTATCAATACTTTTACTAGAAATAATAATTTTGGACAATTCGTTTTTCCAAAAGAGGTACTTGTAAAACAAAATATTCTTAAAACAGCGACTACAAAAGGAAAAATGGCAATTAGAGTTTACCCTAGATGGGAAAATCCCACTAGCAAACAAGCTATCGAAACACAGAAATGGCAATTAGAATATTTTGTTGAGATGAACAATACAAATAGTTTACCAATACAAGAACTATTAAAACTATACTCTAACTAAAATTGGATAGCTCTAAGCTGACAAATAGTTGTGAATTTATACACTTAAACTATCGGATGCGTTAGTTCAACAAGCAAATAATAAAAATACAACTTTCATTTTTATGGAAGTTCTATTTTTTTCACTTAATATCAACATTAGAATTTAACAGAGCCATGCAAAAAAGAGACCTCCCGTAAGTTCAATGAACTCATGAGAAACCTCTCTTCCTAACACATTCCTCAACTTGCAGGGGATGAAAAGGGGATGGCTAGATCCCCTAACCCCAAACAACTTGATATAGTAAGGGTTCTAGCCCCTTATTACATCATACCGCCCATTCCACCCATGCCGCCCATATCAGGCATTGCAGGAGCGTTCTTCTCTGGCTTATCAGCGATTACCGCTTCAGTCGTCAGGAACATTGCTGCAACGGATGCTGCATTTTGCAATGCGTAACGAGTTACTTTCGCAGGGTCAACGATACCGGCTTCGATCATGTTAACCCACTCGCCAGTAGCAGCGTTATAGCCTACGCCAAATTTTTCGCCTTTCAAGCGCTCAACGATAACGGAGCCTTCTTGGCCAGCATTGTCAGCGATTGTGCGGATTGGAGCTTCAAGAGCCTTCAGCACGATGTTCACGCCTGTTTGCTCATCAGTGGAAGCTGCAGCAACAGCTTTAACCGCACCATATACGTTAATAAGAGCTGTACCGCCGCCTGCAACGATACCTTCTTCAACTGCTGCACGAGTTGCGTTCAGAGCATCTTCGATGCGCAGTTTGCGCTCTTTCAATTCAGTTTCAGTAGCCGCGCCAACTTTGATTACTGCTACGCCGCCTGCCAATTTAGCTAGACGCTCTTGCAGCTTCTCTTTGTCGAACTCGGAAGTTGTATCATCGAGTTGTGTACGGATTTGCTTGATGCGAGCATTGATATCTTCTTTAGCGCCAGCGCCGTCAACGATGATTGTGTTTTCTTTTGTAACGCGGATCTGACGAGCAGTACCCAATTGATCGATCGTAGTCGATTTCAATTCAAGGCCGAGCTCTTCCGTGATCACTTGACCGCCAGTCAATGCAGCGATATCTTGCAGCATAGCTTTGCGGCGATCGCCGAAGCCTGGAGCTTTAACAGCTACGCAAGTGAATGTGCCGCGAAGCTTGTTCACGATCAATGTAGCTTGTGCTTCGCCTTCAACATCTTCAGCAATGATCAGCAATTGCTTGCCTTGTTGAACGACTTTCTCAAGTACAGGAAGGATCTCTTGAATGTTGGAGACCTTCTTGTCCGTGATCAAGATATAAGCGTTGTCGAGAACAGCTTCCATCTTGTCAGTGTCCGTGATCATGTATGGAGATACATAACCGCGGTCGAATTGCATACCTTCAACCACTTCAAGCTCAGTGTTGAAGCCTTTGGATTCTTCGACAGTGATAACGCCATCCTTGCCGACTTTCTCCATTGCTTCTGCGATCAATGCGCCAACTTCTTCATCAGCAGCAGAGATGGAAGCAACTTGAGCGATGCTTTGGGAATCTTCCACATGCTTAGCGATCTCTTGAAGTTCAGCTACAGCAGCGCGAACCGCTTTGTCGATACCTTTGCGAACAACCATAGGGTTAGCGCCTGCAGTTACGTTCTTCAAGCCTTCGCGAATCATCGCTTGAGCCAGAACTGTAGCAGTAGTTGTACCGTCACCAGCTACATCGTTAGTCTTCGTAGCAACTTCTTTAACGAGCTGAGCACCCATGTTCTCGAATGCATCTTCCAGTTCGATTTCCTTCGCGATTGTTACACCGTCATTCGTGATGAGCGGAGATCCGAACTTCTTCTCCAATACCACGTTGCGGCCCTTAGGTCCAAGTGTTACTTTAACTGCGTTCGCAAGAGCGTCCACACCGCGAAGCATGGAACGGCGAGCTTCTTCAGAGAACAAAATTTCTTTTGCCATTGAAAAATACCTCCTTGAATCGATTCGTTATAATGTTTGTACCTATATGTCCTGCGTTCCTTATGTAGGAACCTCTTATGTGCGGAAAGATTCATTCCGCGTCATCCGCATATTAGCCGATTACAGCGTGAATATCGCTTTCTTTCATAATCAAATATTCTTTTCCATCGTATTTGATCTCAGTGCCAGCATACTTGGAGAAGATTACGACGTCGCCTTCTTTAACTTCCAAAGGTACACGTTGACCATCCTTCCATACACCGTTACCTACAGCTACTACTTTACCTTCTTGCGGCTTTTCCTTCGCTGTATCCGGCAATACGATACCGAAAGCGGTCTTTTCTTCCTTCGCGATTGCTTCGATCAATACGCGCTCTCCTAAAGGTTTGATCATGAAAAATAGCCTCCTTTGACCAAATGAAATTATAAGTTGGAACACATCGCCTTATGGCGGTCATGTTCATAAACACTTGTCTGCCATATTATTAGCACTCGAAAGTGTCTAGTGCTAATAACAATTATTATGATACTGATTTTGCACCCAGTTTGCAAGTGGTTAAATGTAAATTTGTACTGACGCTCCTGCCTCCGCCATTTTATCCTATGGTCATACAAATAATGCAAACCCTGCTCTCACATCCTCACTGGATTCAAGAGCAGAGCTTGCATGTTGGAATCATTGCTGCTTCGCCATATCTAGGCTTGTCTATGTATATGCTCAAGAGGCCGTTGTAGTACCTCTATCGAATTCTTCTTCCCATTCCTGCTGCTTCTTCAACTGCTTCCGATAGATGAAGGAAGAGAGAAGCACACTGAGCTCATACAGAATGATCAGTGGAATCGAGACTAGGAAGTCAGATATAAAGTCCGGCGGCGATAAAGTAACCCCGAGCACAATGAGGCCAAAATACGCGAATCTCCGCATCTTGCGCAATCGGATCGGGTTCAATATTCGAATAGCCGTCAGAAACATAATGACAAGCGGAAGCTCAAATAGAATCCCCAAAGGGAGAATAATATTAAACATGAAGTTGAGATACTGTGTAATTCCGTACGTTTCTTCGAGATTCAAGCCTTGATTGATTCCAGCAGTAAACTGATATGCCATCGGCAGCACGATCGTGTAGGCGAAAGTGACACCTAATAAGAAAAGTACAAACACGAATGGAATATACTTAAGCGTTTCTCTGCGTTCATTCGGCTTCAATCCAGGACTTACGAATGCCCATAGCTGATACATCGCAAATGGCAGCGAAATGGAAAACGCGACGATCAAGGCAAATTTCATATAGATGCCAATTCCATCCCACAGCGAGAAGCTGTGAAACTGGAAACCATTCGCCGGCGGTCTTGATATGACGAATTGGTATAAAGGATCCGCTGCAACCAATCCACCCACCAGACCGACAACCAGCATAATCAGCACATAAATGATCCGCTTGCGCAGTTCAGTAATATGATCAATGATAGACATCTGATCGTCATCAATGTGAGGCATACCAACACCAACCTGTTCCTTGCTAAATGTGAGGTCAGACTAAATCAGCACTAATTAGATACAGTCTGAATCCAAGATGCATCACCTGATTATTCTGGCAGGCGGCGGGATGTCTCATTAGATTGTATAGTTTGAGGTATTTGAGTGACAACTGGAGTAGATGCTGATTCAGACACATGAACTTCCTTCCGGGAAGAACTGCTGGAATCATCATCACCCATAATGTCACGAGCACCTGCCTTGAACTCTTTCAGTGTACGGCCAAATGCGCGTCCCAATTCTGGAAGCTTATTCGGGCCAAACAAGAGTAGGGCAAGAATGAGAAGTAAGATAATGCCTGGGATTCCAATAGTGCTCATATCGAATCTTCTCCTTTCATTGGACATATTTACCTGTAATGTAGATCATATCATATCCAAGTGCCATAAAATACCTAAACTATTAAAAATTTTTTGAAGTTCAGATCAATCCATCGTGGTCATGAAAGCGTCCGCTTGCTACATCTAACGCGTGAGGGAGCTGATCAATGACCGCCATCAGATTATCATGCACGCCCTTCGGGCTGCCCGGAAGGTTAATGATAAGCGTCCGGTTGCGAATACCGCACACACCGCGCGAGAGCATCGCGCTTCTCGTCTTCAACATGGATGCGGCGCGCATAGCCTCCGCCATTCCTGGAACGACGCGATCGATAACCTTAAGCGTCGCCTCTGGTGTAACATCGCGCGGCGCGAGTCCTGTACCGCCAGTCGTCAGAATAAGATCCGCCCTGAAATAATCCGCCATCTCGATGAGAGAAGCCGAGATGTCATTCATTTCATCCGGGACGATTCGATATTCAATAATTTCTCCGCCTATCTCTTCCTCCACTAACTCGCGAATGACTTGTGCACTTGTATCTTCACGTTCCCCGCGCGAGCCTTTGTCGCTTGCTGTCAAGATCGCCACTTTCCAATTCATCTCTGTTCCTCCCTTCGAATTGAGTACCTATCTTCAATCAGCTGCTATGGAGTAGTCTCCATGCTTACCGCCAGATTTGCTAATGAGCTGAGTCGGACCTATAACCATGTCCTTCTGCATTGCCTTGCACATATCATATACGGTCAATGCCGCGGCAGTCACAGCCGTGAGCGCCTCCATCTCAACGCCGGTCTTGCCCGTTGTCTTCACTTCTGCCTCTATCGTTAATACCTCTGCGTCATCGTCGTAAAAAGTAATATTGATGCCCGTGAGCATAAGCGGGTGACACATCGGAATGAGCTGTGACGTATTCTTGGCAGCCATAATGCCTGCTACTTGCGAAACGGCGAGCACATCACCCTTCGCAATCTGGCCTTGCTTAATTCTAGCTAACGTGTCGCGATGCATATGGACAGTTGTTCGCGCAACCGCTGTACGGCTCGTTTCACTCTTATCTGTCACATCCACCATACGAGCTCGTCCTTGTTCATTAAAATGAGTCAATCGTTCGTTTGTATCCATTAATCGTCATGTCCCCCTTGAGCTATCAAGATTCGACTATCCGCGTTCGAATGAGCTCATTCTCCGTAACGATAACGTTAATCGGGACATCATGCGGCTCCATCGGAATCTCGTCCAACAGCTGCCATTTATATATAAGACTCCATAAAATCGGTATTGTTGCATTTGCTGCCGCAGTTCGTGAATCCGTATTCAAGTTGAACCATCTAGTCAAGAAGCGGTCATAATACCCTGCCCCCATGCCGAGGCGCCCCCCTCTTCGATCGAAGGCTAGTCCAGGAACGAACACGACATCCGCCAGCTCGCATTCCTGCTCTGATAGCGGTAATGCATGCTCAGCAGGCTCCATAATTCCGAATACGCCTTGAGCAAGGGGCAATTCATCTGTCCACGCATACCAAGACAAACGATGCTCCTTTGCATGTGTGCGCGGAATATAGATGATATGTCCTTCCGCTCGAAGTCTTAGCAAGAGCGGCACAATATCCAATTCTGAACCGAACGGCATATATCCAAACACTCTTAACGGTCCGTCTGCCTTCTGCAGGATATGCTGCAGGCCTTCCCATGCCAACTCACAAGCAGCTTCGCTCCATCTTAGGCGATCATGAACCGCCATCTCTCCGCGCAATTGCTTGCATCGAGCTCGAATATCCACTTTCCGTATAGCATCAGACTGCTGATAAGCATCATTCATGCCTCGATAACCTCCTTGGCGGATGGCTTAGTCATTATCGCGAATATTAGGTGATTGAACGCCATATATGAGCATAATTCGAACGTTAATATATGTTGCACATCATTTTTCACGAATTTTCTGCAATTTCAAGTCTAGTTTACCACCGTTGACACTTTCCTGCCAGCCGCAAGGACTAATTTGCTTGACAACATCGCGTTAATTCCACTTTTCATGTAAACTAAGGATAGTTTGTCCATACGGAGGAGATATCAATGCTGCTTCAAATTAATAACATTTCCAAACATTACGGAATTACTCCCGTATTAAACAATATATCGTTTCATCTGCAAGATCGCGAGCGTATCGGTCTTGTTGGAGTTAACGGCGCAGGCAAGTCAACGTTGCTGAAGATCATCGCAGGCGAGCTTCAAGCGGATGAGGGCAATGTCTTCAAGGCAAAAGAAACGCGGGTCGGCTATCTCGCGCAGAACAGCGGTCTGAACTCGGATCGCTCGATCTGGGCTGTGATGATCGAGGTATTTGCTCATTTCATCGAGGCGGAGCAGGAGCTGAGAGAACTGGAGCATCAGATTGCGGATCCAGCTCTCGCGGATAATGCTGCCTTATATGAAGAAACGATGCATCGATATGCGGAAAAGTCGGACTGGTTCCGTGAACAAGGCGGCTATGCGATGGAAGCGAAGGTGCGCGGCATCCTGAATGGTATGGGATTCGGTGATACGGATCCCGAAACGCCCGTTAATACCCTGAGCGGCGGTCAGAAGACTCGCCTCGCCCTTGCCCGCATGCTGCTGCAGCAGCCTGATCTGCTGCTGTTGGACGAGCCGACCAACCATTTGGATATCGACACATTGACTTGGCTCGAACAGTACCTGCGTTCTTACCCAGGTGCTGTGCTGGTCGTATCCCATGACCGATATTTCCTTGATGCGATGGTTACTTCCATTGTAGAGATTGAGCGTCATCAGGCGAAACGATATACAGGGAACTACACACGCTATATGGAGCTCAAGGCTGCGGAGTATGAGCAGGCCATGAAGCAGTTCGAGAAACAGCAGGACGAGATCGCTAAGCTGGAGGACTTCGTACGGCGCAATATCGTGCGGGCTTCGACCACGAAGCGCGCGCAGAGCCGCCGCAAGACGCTCGAGAAGATGGAGCGTATCGATCGACCTCTAGGCGATATGAAACGAGCCAACTTCTCATTCGACATCCAGCGTCAGAGCGGCAAGGATGTGCTGCGAGTGAAGGAGGCTTCATTTGCCTATGAACAGGGACAGCCGTTGTTCCGTCATGCCAATCTGAATCTGGATCGTGGTGAGATCGTTGCGCTGATTGGCCCTAATGGCGTTGGTAAATCGACGCTGCTCAAAGCCTTAATCGGCAACCACGATCTGTCGGAGGGCTCGTTTCAATGGGGTACCCATGTGAAGCTTGGCTACTACGATCAAGAACAAACGAATCTCAATCCTAATGTGACGGTTCTCGAAGAGCTGTGGGGCACTTATCCTCATATGGATGAGGTTAGAATTCGCACCGTGCTGGGCAATTTCTTGTTCAGCGGAGACGATGTGCAGAAGAAAGTCAGCAGCTTAAGCGGCGGTGAGAAGGCTCGTGTCGCTCTTGCCAAGCTCATGCTGCTGGAGGCCAATGTCCTGATTCTCGATGAGCCGACCAACCATCTGGACCTGTTCAGTAAAGAGGTGCTGGAATCCGCGTTGATTGATTATGAGGGCACGCTGTTATTCATTTCCCATGACCGTTACTTCTTGAACAAGATGGCGGAACGCATCGTGGAGCTCGGGCCTGAAGGAACAGAGTCCTATTTAGGCAACTATGACGATTATGTGGAGAAGAAGCGTGAGCTTGATGAGGAACAGGCTATGCGGGCCTTAGCCGCATCTTCGTCAACAGCAGGTAAAGCAGCTGTTAGCTCACCATCTGCTGCTAGTGACAATCGTTCCGGCGTATCACAATATGAGCAGGACAAGCAAGCCAAGCGTGAGGAGCGCGCACGTCAGCGCCGCGCCGAGCAGCTGGAGCAGCAGATTGCCGAATACGAGCAGATATTGGAGGAACAAGAGGCGCTGCTTACGCAGCCTGACGTATATAACGATTATTTGCGTGTGCAGGAGATCCAACAGCAAGTCGATAGTGTACGCACCAAGCTAGAAACAGCTTATGCAGAATGGGAAACTTGTATGGAATAATGTAAATGAGCCAGGCTCTGTTTGCTGCAGAGACCGGCTCATTTTTTTGTTTCAGTCGCAGTTGCTTCGATTCTGGAAAAGTTATACACAACCATGCACCATGTGCTGTGAACAAACACCATCATTTTCACGACCACTTATGCCTGTAATCATGGACTTACCAAGTTCAAAACCAACATTATCCACCGTTTTATCCACACTGTCCACATTATCCACAGATTTTTCTTGAAAAACATATCCCCTGTTTCGCAAAAATGAAACCCCAGCCCCATCAGGCGTGCACCCCCATTATTCACACCATCCATTGGATATGTGGATAAATATTACCCACAGCCCACATTATATAGTCGCTATTGCATCATCATACCGCCTCAGTCTTGTCGCCCAACCATCGCCTAACCTCTGCTTAACCACGCTGCACCGCACCATTCTGCGCCTGCTCCTCTCTATTTCCCAACACAAGGCGCTCGTTAGACGGTTTTTCCCGTTATCTCACTCCTTCGTGCCCACCTTCTACCCTGTAACGGGGAAAATCCCTGTTTGATCATGCGCAGCGCCGTCTCCGCTCTATGCCACGCACTCGTTAGACGGTTTTTCCCCGTTATCTCACTCTTTCGTGCCCTCCTTCTACCCTGTAACGGGGAAAATCCCAGTTAGCTCTTGCACAGACTATCTGCTCGGTAGACCAAATCTAAAATGCGCAACTTCCAGCACGACGAAACACATGTCTCTTTATCTTCTTTTGCCTAATATCCCTCTCACTCAGGCTGAGCACGTTCTGAGGTAATGGGATAATGGCCAGATGACAGTTGAGAGACATATGTGACTCCTCAATCGTTCGATCCACCGATAGACAATTGAATTAATACACCACACAATCAACTTAGCTAGAGAAAATTAATAAATGCACACCCTTCCTGCATGGCGACACACACTATCTCTTTATCTTCTTTTGCCTAATATCCCTCTCGCTCAGGCTGAGCACGTTCTGAGGTGATGGGATAATGGTCAGATGACAGCTGAGAAACATATGTGACTCCTCAATCGTTCGATCCACCGATAGACAATTGTATTAAACGCCACATAATCAACTTAGCTAGAGAAAATTAATAAATGCACACCTTTCCTGCATGGCGACACACGCTATCTCTTTATCTTCTTTTGCCTAATATCCCTCTCGCTCAGGCTGAGCACGTTCTGAGGTAATGGGATAATGGTCAGACGACAGTTGAAAGACATATGCGCTTCTTCAATCATTCGTCCACCGATAGACAGATGAACTAATACGCCACACATTCAGCCTAGCTAGAGCAAATTTATAAATGTACAACTTCCAACATGGCGACACACGTTGCCTTTTTATCCTCATTCGCCCATTATCCCTCTCGCTCAGCCAGATCACGTTCTGAGTTTATGGGATAATGGTCAGATGACAGTTGAGAGACTTATGTGACTCCTCAAGCGTTCGATCCACCGATAGACAAACATATCTCGTTCTGAGCAAAAGGGATAATGAACAGAAGCTTGGCTTATGAGACTTTATAGTTAGGCACATTTACGAAAGCATCACAAAAAAGCCCGTCATCTCCATAAATAGAGATGACGGGCTTACTTATTATTGTTGGTTCGTAACGGACCAGCCCTCCAATGTGAAGAGCGGGGTCACCTTGAAGTCCAGCTCGGTGAATTGGCCGTGCTTCCACTTCAGATGCGCCGCCGCGCCGATCATGGCGGCATTATCCGTGCAGTATTCAAACGGCGGTATGAGCAGCGGCAGCTGAGCAGCCTCGCATCGCGCGGCAAGCGCCGCGCGTAGGCCGCGGTTCGCCGCCACGCCGCCGCACAGCAGCAGCTGCTTCGCGCCATACTGCTTCACCGCGCGCATCGACTTCTCGACGAGGACGTCGATGACGGATTCCTGGAAGCCGCGCGCAATCGCCCCATACATCGGCAGTTCACCGCGCATCTTCGATTGGTTCACGACGTTGAGCACCGCCGACTTCAACCCGCTGAAGCTGAAATCATAGGAATCTGGCTCCAGCCACGCGCGGGGCAGATTAACCGACTCATCCGCTTCCATCGCCAAGCGATCAATATGCGGACCGCCCGGATACGGGAAGCCTACAGCGCGCGCAACCTTATCGTACGCTTCGCCAACCGCATCATCTCGCGTGCGTCCGATTACTTCAAACTGCCCTTCACTCGCGATATATACGAGCTCAGTATGTCCTCCAGATACGACCAGCGCCATGCAAGGATACTGGATATCCGCCACCAAACGATTCGCATATATATGCCCCGCAATATGATGCGTACCGATCAACGGAAGCTCCGTTGCCATCGCCAGAGCCTTAGCCGCCATAATCCCAACCAACAGCGATCCTACGAGCCCAGGTCCTTGTGTGACCGCAATCGCGTTAACATCTCTTAGCGTTAATCCCGCTTCTTCCAATGCCTGCTCCAGCATGACCGTTATTGTCTCCACATGCTTGCGCGAAGCGATCTCGGGCACTACGCCTCCAAAACGGCGATGTACATCAATCTGACTGGATACCATATTGGAGAGTACTTCCTTACCATTTTTCACAATGGCAACAGATGTCTCGTCACAGCTCGTCTCAATCGCCATAATAATGCTATCGTTGCCTATCAGTTCCGATCCCTCTGCTTGTACCTTCTGTTGTTCACCGTCCACTTGTATTCACCCGCTTTGATTCTCGTTATTGTCATATAAAGAGGTCAGATCCGACCACATAATGAGCGCATCTTCGTTATTATCGGTGTAGTACTTCTTGCGCACACCGCTTGGTTCAAAGCCAAACTTCCGGTATAACTGCTGTGCTGTCGTATTCGAGACCCGGACCTCCAGCGTCATCTTCACCATGCCTAGCGCAAGACCGCGCGCGATCAATTCACGCAGCAGCCATGTTCCCCAGCCTCGACCTCGAAAGTCAGGATGGACCGCAATGTTCGTTACATGCGCCTCATCCACGATGGTCCACATGCCAGCATACCCCGCAATTCTGCCCTCATGTTCGATTACGATATATCGAGCGAACAGATTATTGGTCAGCTCATTCTGAAATGCATTATTCGTCCACGGCATAGTAAACGACGCATGCTCGACTGCGAGCACACCCTCGAGATCCGCTACTTCCATTCCGCGTATATACGTAACTGCAGGACATCCATTTGATTCCGTAGTATTCTGACCTCCATGATGCTGCACGCTGCCATCCCTCCTCCCATCGCCGCCCAAAGGCTTAAGGCTGATGATTATGCTGTGCCGCCGCCTTTTCCTTGGCGTTCAGCTTCACTTCCGCTTCCGTAAGCTGCGTATAATTCGGCTCCAAGCGATGCACGTCATCCGCTTGTCCATTCGCAAGCGCGGCAGCGCCCAATTTCGCGATCCATGCCGCATCCATCTCACATGGAACAACATGCACGCGCTGCCCGAACCGCTGAACGAGCGCCTCAACCTGCTCCTGCTGCGTTCCCGTCTCACCGACCAACAGCACCCGCAGCGCCTTATCGCGCTCCAGTTCCTCTGCAAGCTCTGCGGCCACATCGCTGAACAGACGAATCGCATCCGGATGTATTCGCTCGCAGGCGCCGATAGGCATGCTCACACCGCTCGATGGCTGCGCAAGCGCGGAGCCCGAAGCTAATCGTCCGCGGAAACTACCTGTAAACACCTGTCCACGACGCGCATCTGTCATCGGACAGACCAGATATTCGGCGCCACCGTGAATGCCTGATACGTCATCCGAGTCAAATGACGATAACGCAGCCGCTAACCCGCTCCAAGCACGCGCCTCTACAGACGAAACGCCGACAATAGGCTTGTTCCACGCCCAAGCGATCGTCTTCGCCGCTGTAACCGCAATCCGCACGCCTGTATAGGAGCCTGGTCCAATACCAACCGCAATGCCGTCCACCTGCTCGGCAGTCCAATGATGCTCCTTAAGCACCTGCTGTATCGAAGGCACCAGCTTGATCGAATGATTGCGTTCCGCATCATATCGTTCTGACGCCAGGACACGCCCCTGCTCTAACAGCGCAGTCGTCATAACCGCAGTTGACGTGTCGATGCCTATTACGTTACACAGTCCTTCCTCATTCCCCGCCATTTCACAATCCACTCCATTTCAATTCATTCAACCAAGTTGCATAGGGTTCGCCGTAAGCGGTCATGCGAATAATTCGCTCCTGTTCCCCTTCCACCTGCAAATACAAGTGCAGATGCTTAGGCGGTAGCAGCGGAGTAATAATGCTGGACCATTCCACAAGAGACACGCCATCCCCGTAAAAATACTCGTCCAATCCCAGCTCATCCGCTTCGGCCATCGATATGCGGTATACATCCATATGATAAAGAGGCATGCTCTCGCCTTCATATTCCTTAATAATCGTGAATGTCGGACTGTTCACCACTCCGACAACTCCTAGCGCTTTCGCCATCGCTTGGGAGAATCTTGTCTTACCCGCGCCTAAGTCTCCATCTAGAGCAATGACCGTACCAGGTACGCAGTGACGTGCGATGCGCTCCGCCAGCCGTTCCGTATCTGCTTCACTCATGGAGCGAACAGCATAATTTGCCGTTTGCATCCTAATCCCCTCCTGGGCTGTAATCAATGATTATCGCTTCATTAAGCCTTCAACCAGAATTTACTCTCGATGAAGCCAGCTAACAATCTATTATATCACAAATGAATTTAAGCAAGCATCTCCACGCACCACATAGGTCAAGCTTCTGCCTAACACCCGTACAATTTTCAAATAATGGACTATTCCTTATTATAAAAAAAGCCGCCCATCCATGCTCTTTAAGCAGAATAAGCGGCCAATATAGAATAGGGTGATTAAGGTGATTCAACTAACCGATCCACGTTTACGGTGTGCGTATTTACCGGGTTGGTACCTACCTGAACAGTTGCCATACCGTTAGCTTCGTCTACATTTTCAATCCATACCGATTGCTCGCCGTCCAGCCGCACTTCCACCGTATCCTTCATCTCATATATCTGCTTCGCACGTTCTGCCTTCATCTCTACTACCTCCTGCAATGTTATCCTTCTATAACTTGGCTTAATCCCGATTAATTCATGCATCATCCTGCAAGCTCTACAAGCCTACATACTGCTCTCGAAAAATGAGTCATAGCAGCGGCGACAGCAATCGTGACAGCACCTCCATCAGCTTCTGCCCTCGACCGCGTTGAATGAACTCGTCGTACAGAATAGGCGTGCAGTTCTCATAATCCAGCAGAAAGTCCCTCTCAACCCGTTCGATTGTCTGTTCGTCAAACAACACAGCATTCAGTTCAAAGTTCGAAAAGAAGCTGCGCATATCCATATTAGCAGTCCCCACGCAGGCCAATGCGCGATCCATTACAACGGTTTTGGCATGAATGAACCCATGTTGATAAGCGTAAAACTTTACGCCAACCTGCATAAGCTCCTCCAGATAGGATCTGGAGGCCCAATCCACCACCTTGGAATCCGATTGCTCCGGAATAATAATTCGCACATCTATCCCGCTAAGCGCCGCGGACTTAATCGCTAACAGGTTGCCTGGATCAGGGATAAAATAAGGAGTCGCAATCCACACTCGTTCCTTCGCATAATTTAGTATCCCAAAATACAATTCCTGTATCGCATCCCTGCTCGTATCTGGGCCGCTCGGCACTAGCTTCAACTGTTCTTTCCCCCTGCAGAAATGCTTTGGGAACAAATACGGCTCATCCAGACGCTGGCTGGACGCAAGCGCCCAATCGTGAAGAAAGATCGCCTGCAAGCTGTAGACCGAATCCCCCTCGATCTGCAGATGCGTGTCTCGCCAGAAGCCTGTCTTCTCATTGCGGCCGACATATTCATCGCCAATGTTCATCCCGCCCAAGAATCCGACTTCACCGTCCACGACGAGAATTTTACGATGATTGCGATAATTAAGACGACGCCGGAAGAAGGACACCCAAACAGGCAAAAACCAATGGAACTCCACCCCCGCTTCCTTAAAACGAGTGATGTATCTCTGTCTAAGCTCAATACTTCCCACTCCGTCCGTCATCACGCGTACCTTAACACCCTCGCGCACCTTATCAATCAGCAGATTCTGAAATACGACGCCAATCGCATCATCTCGCAATATATAGAATTCCAGATGGATATGGTGCTTCGCCCCGCGAATTGCTGCAAGCATCGCCTCAAAGGTGTCATGCCCGTTCGTAAGTACCTTTGTCTGATTGCAGCCCGTGATCGGACTATCCGACATTGCTTCAATGAGCTTGAATAAACGTTGCTGCTGTCTCATCTCCGCGTTCGTCATCTGAGAAGCTTCCGTCACTTCCAAGAGCTTGTCCGTTTGCTGCTTCACCTGCTCCATATACCAACGCTTTTTCACGCGTCGCCGCGCGGAATAATCCTGAGCCAGAAAGTAATACATAATGAAGCCGATACAGGGAATACAGAGCGAGATAAGGAGCCAGGCCACGGTCTTAGAAGGATGCTTATATTCAAATGCAATAATCGCAAGCAATTGCGCCATATAGATGATGACTAATCCAATAAGCCATATCATGACCTGTGTCCTCCTAATTATGTGAGCGAGCCTGCTAACAACCACTCTTGAGCCTATTTTATCCATATGAATACAGGTTAATGAACAGCTTCTTATGCCAACTCCTTAAGCAGTAATCGACTAGCTTGTTGATTGGTGGTCATGTTTTGTCTACATGAGGAATAAAGTGCAATAGGGAGCCATGCATGACCATATATGAAAATGGTGAGGTGATGGTATGAAACGTCGATGGTGGAGCAATTCTCTAACCCTGCTCGTCATCCGCGACCCGGAACGGGCTGTGCGTCAGGTTAGTGTTCCCAAAATATTGATCGTATCCGTACCGCTAGCAGCCCTGCTGTCCCTTTCCGGTCTTATCTTGAGCATGCAACTGAAATCCGCCAGCGAGATTCGTGACCTGGAAGGCAAGCTGAGCAGTCAAAGCTTGGCGCTTGATATTACGGTGAAGGATAAAGATAAAGCGATTCATCTCCTTCAAAATGAAATCATTCGTCTGTCAGCCGAAGCGGAATCGGTTAAGAGCAAGGTGTCCGAAATGAGCGGTCTTGAATCACAGTTAGAGCAATTCATTCATACATATCTAGGTCAAGACGGAACCGAGCCTATTACGTCTCTTTCAAACGATGGCTGGAACAATGTCAGCAACGTGGGCGGTGAAGCTATCGGTGTCACGAACGAACAGCTGATATCATTGGCCCAAAAGTCCAGCTATGAGTTAGAAACTGTCCATGACATGCTAAGGTCTATGGAAGCTTCCATGCCTGTGACGCTAAACGAAGCTCGCAATGCACAAACGTTAATAGCCGGCACGCCGTCCATCTGGCCGACGACTTCGCGCCGCATCACATCAAGCTTTGGCTATCGGCAGGATCCGATAACGAAGCGAGCTTCTTTCCATGCCGGCATCGACATCGGCGGCGAGGTGGGCGATCCTGTATATGCCGCGGCAGACGGCAAAGTAGTCACTGCAGAATTCAATGCCTCCAGAGGCAATTACATCGTCATCCGCCACGCCAGCGGCCTCGATACTTGGTATATGCACTTAAGCAAGATTACGGTTGAAGAGGGCCAAGCAGTGACGAAAGGTGAACTCATCGGCAAGGTAGGCAGCAGCGGTCGGAGCACGGGGGCTCATTTGCATTTTGAAGTGATCCAGGAAGGCAAGACGATCAATCCACTGCCTTATATGAAGGCGGAGCGCACTTCAGCTCAAGAGAAGATTCGTTCGTAGAATGCAGTAACAGGGCTCCCTATCCCTTATGGAAGAGAAGGTGAAGGATGTATGTTTGGACGGAAGAAAAAGATGAAATCTGTTCGATCCAGCGGAACGATCGATACATTGATCAGCTATGGCACGGTGATCGAAGGAACGATACACAGCCCTGCCAATCTTCGGATCGACGGTGTATTTAAAGGTGAAATTATTACTCAAGGCATTATCGTTATCGGGGAACATGGAGAAGCTCACTCCAACATGACCGCTGAGCAGATTATTGTGGCAGGTAAAGCGGTCGGCGATTTAAAGAGCAGAGGCAGGCTGACCATCACCTCTTCCGGCGTCGTATGCGGCAATTGTGAATCCGAATATCTGATCGTTCATGAAGGCGGAATATTGAATGGCAGCAGCATTATCGACCGCAAGGAAGCCCCAGTGCCGATCCAGACCACTAAACCTAGTAAAGCCAAAGGAAATGATAAAGCGGAAGAACGGAAAGGAAAGCGAGAGGAAAAGGCGAACGAGAAGCAAGCGGGGTAACCACTTGCTTCTCGTTCTTTATGTGGAGGAGGAGGGATACCTATTCAAGTAAACAATTGATTAATGTTACATTTCGTATCATTACTGTACGTCAAATCGACCGCTCTGTCAAGTATTCCCTTTCCTAGCACGGACACTTTATGCCTGCGGCATCAGCTCTGACATGCAATCCGCAAGCGCTTCACGCCAATGACGCAGCGCGGGAAATCCGTTCAACCGCAGCGCTCTTCCTTCGAGCGCTGAATAGGCGGGACGCCGCGCTGGACGCGGGAATTGGGACGTCGGTGCGGATCGCACCAGCACGTCATATCCCGCTTCTTCCATAATCGCGCAGGCGAACTCATGCCACGAACATACACCCTGGTTCGTGATGTGGTACGTTCCGTAGCGGTCCGTACCGAGCAGCTTTATGATCGCTGCGGCTAAATCTGCAGTATATGTCGGGCACCCCACTTGATCGTGCACGACCTTAAGCTCCCGCTGCTCTTTGCCGAGCTTGAGCATCGTCTTCACAAAATTGTCTCCGTTCCTGGAGAATACCCATGAGGTTCGAACGATAAACGAGCGCAGCTGGAACTGGCGCACCATCTGCTCCCCTTCCCACTTCGAACGGCCGTATACGTTGATGGGATGCGGTTTCGCAAACTCATCGTATGCCTTCCCTGTTCGACCATCAAACACATAGTCCGTACTTACGTACACCAGCTTCGCGCCGATCTGCTGGGATGCGACCGCCACATTGCGTGTGCCGTATACGTTCACACGATACACTTCGTCACGCTCGGTCTCTGCCAGATCCACCTTCGTGTACGCGCCTGCGTGAATAACTGCCGCAGGTCGTTCTCTGTCCATTACCTCCATGACTTCCTCCATATCGGTAATGTCCAGCTCACTGCGGCTGCAAGCTATGACCGTATAACCCGCGGCTTCTAACGCTTGCACCATATCAAGGCCAAGCTGTCCTCGGGCTCCTGTTACTAGCACTCGTTCCTGCTGCTTCATCTCATTAATCACCTGTCTTTCGCTGCGTTCTGTTACGCAACATATCTGTCTCAGACCAGAACGGAAGCTGTCTGTCCTTATTCGATAACACGGCTTCACGAGTCGGCCAATCGATGTTCAGCTCCGGATCATCCCATCGAATGCCGCGATCATGCTCCGGCGAATAGTAGCTGTCTACCTTATATAACACTTCCGTATTCGCTACCAGCGTGCAGAAGCCATGCGCGTGACCCTTCGGAATCAACAACTGCCTTCTGTTCGATTCACTCAGGATGACGCCGACCCATTGTCCGCACTGTGGAGACTCCGGCCGAATATCAACCGCAACATCCCAGATCGCGCCGCGAAGCACTCGAATCAGCTTCGTCTGCGCATACGGCTCCAATTGATAATGAAGGCCGCGAACTGTTCCGCTCTCTACGGACAAAGAATGATTATCCTGCACATATTCATACGGAAGTCCGAGAGCACGCAGTCTATCTTTATGGTAGCTTTCCATAAAGAATCCTCGATGATCTGAATATGCCTTCGGTTCCAGCACATAGACTCCGTCTAAGGACGTTTCCCGCACCAACACATTGCTCAGCTCCGTTCTGCATAGCCATTAAGAATTCAGTATATTCCACTGCACTTCAGTTGGTTCTCCTAGAACATCTCATTTTAGCGTTGCATAGAATAGATATAATCTAAAAGAGAGGTGAATCAATATATGAGTTTATCAATATTGGATATACGAGATTATGGGGCAGTCGGCGACGGCGTTACAGATTGTTCGAACGCGATTCAACAAGCTGTGAACGATGCGAACGGCGATACCGTCTATATTCCAAGCGGCGTATTTATGTTGTCCAAGCCTATCCTTCTACCCGAAGGCAGAACTGTGCTGCAAGGTGTAGGTACCTTGAAGAAACGCAGCAACTTTCAAGGAACTGGCCTGCTCCTCGATTCGAATGGTGCTGTGGAAGGACTTACGGTCAGCGGGATCGCCATCGACGGCAATGAACAGAATCAGCCCCTGAATTCCAGCAACTATCATGTTGGTGTAAGACTCGACTCATCGCAGAACGTTACCTTTGACCAAGTTCGTTTCTACTATACAGGCTACCGCTCCATTGATACGCGATATTGCGATGGGGTGCTCATCACGAACTGCTTGTTCGAGAATTGCGGTATTGATATTGCGAAGCAGGGTGGTGCGAACAGCGTCAGCGGCAACGCGATCAGCTACGATTATTGCAAGAACTATGTTGTATGCAACAATATGTTTCGCCGTTGGGGAGATGGCGGCTGCGATGGTGTTGAAGGAAGCAACGTCACCATCCAGAACAACATCTTTCTAGGCGCAGGCTACTTCGGACAGCGGCCAACTGCGCAAGAGACTGCTATCGGGGCTTGCAGCACTTCCGATGTCATCATCTCAGGCAATATCGTGTACGCGCGCAAAGCGATCGGCGTTGAGCCTTTAACGATTAGCGGCAGCGATATTCTTATTTCCAACAATGTAATTAAGACGAAGGCTATCTGTGGTATTTTTATAACCGGACGAGCTGATCTTAACGCGAGCATCTCGAATGTTCGCGTCCAGAATAATACAGTGGAAATGATATTCCCAGGAGATGAATCGACTGGGGGAATCTATGTCGGAGCATATGTAAGTGATATCTCGATCACGGGCAATACCCTTTACGGCAACGGGGACAAGTCATCCAATATGGACGGCATTCACGGCATTACCATTCGAGGCGATCAACAATCGCACGCTATCCGTGTAACGATTAGCGATAACAGCGTGACAGGCTTCCGAGGATATGGAATATATGCTAGATATGCCGATACAATCGATATCTCACGCAATCTGTGCCGGGATAATTCCAAGCAGCATTCTCCAGTCGGCTATCGCGGCGACATCTATATGCTGGAATGCATAGATGCATTCTGCGATCGGAACAACGTAATAGCAGACCCTCGTCATTCTCTTAATGCGATCTTTATCAATACAAGCGTCTGTACGCTTGGCGCTAATTCGACAACAGCACCAAATATCTACGAAGAGGTAAACTCTAAGATCCTGCCGATCGCTTATGATGCAATTAAGATCGAAGGCTCGCGCATAGGCTTCGTGTCCGATCTGCCGCAAGAGGGAGCATACCGTCAAGGAGATATCCTCTATCGCAGCAATCCTTCCCCTGGAGCTTACATCGGATGGGTATGCACCACCACGGGAATAGCAAACCGCAACAATTGGGCGGCTCGCACGGCCTATGCGGAGGGTACGGAAGTTAACGCCAACGGTTATATATATCGCGCGACGAAGGCAGGAACTTCAGGTTCATCCTCCCCTTCTCGCACCAACGGTACCACCGTAGACGGAACGGTGCATTGGAAGTATGTGTCCCCGCTAGCCGTGTTCAAAGCATTTGGGAGCATCAGCACCTAAAGGCGGCGCTCCTGTTGGAAGCGTCGAGCAAGAGTTCCCGCATCCTATGATGCCTGTCATCCATGCCATGCAAGGAACTCTATGTGCTCTGCTTCAAGACAACTGCTCCGCGATCTGCTGATGAACCCGATCGATCTCTTCTTGATCGACCCCTAAATAGTAGATATGATCGATCAATTGTCCTTGACCGTGTATGGAGTCATGGATATAGGAATAATGCTGCGGCTTATATTCCATGAATAAGGTCTTCATTTCATCCCAGGTCAGATTCGTCTTCACCACTTGCTTCATGATGTCCAACACGCCTGGTAATTCGGCAATATTGCCAATATCCTTAATCGATTCGAACAGAGAGACAAGCACATCCTGCTGGCGCATCGTACGCCCTAGGTCACCGTTCGGATCTTCTTTTCGCATTCGAACGTAGGCTAGAGCCTCCTGACCATTCAGAACTTGCTCCCCCTGCTCGAACACGAAGCCATCCAGATCAAAGCGAAACTCGTTATTGACCTTCACGCCGCCGAAATTATCTACAATTCGAGTGAAGCCTTCCATATTGGTCTTGATATAATAATGAATTGGCACGCCTAAGAAATCTTCTACCGTCTCAACGGCCATCGCCGTGCCGCCAAACGCATAAGCATGATTGATCTTATCCGTCGTGTCCTTCCCGGCAATCTTCACGCGCGTGTCGCGTGGTATACTGATCATCAATACCTTCTGTTGATGAGGATTGATCGTGATCAGCATCAGTGTATCCGCCCGCCCTTTGTCATGTTCTGATTCATCTACTCCCATAACGAGCAGCGAGATCGGCTTGAGATCGGTGTTGCTGACATCAACAGACTCTTTCTTCGCTTCGTCACTGCTTGTCGGCACCTTGTCACTGAGATTAGACTGCTGGCTAGGGATAAGCACTATTTCCTTGCGTTTAGGCAAAGGCTCATACATGGAATCTACCGTTTCTTTGACGCTGATATATCCATATATCCCAATCCCCATTCCGATAAGCAACATGCAGAACACCACCGCTATCGCTATCTTTACCCATTTATGCATATCGATCAGTACGACTGCCGCTCCTCATCGTACCCCTCCTCAATCCGCATCATACGCATGCTGACATCCACTAGTCTGTACATCGACGGTATCGCTAGATCTTCAGGGATTATAACTACGATTGCTCTTCTCGGATCCAATCGTCGCAAACCTGCTATAAGATCATCATCATATAGCGCGTCAACATCGGTAATCCGATAATAGTCCGCACCGAGTCTACCAATCCTGTACGTGCCGCTAGGCGTCGTAACACACAATGTAGAGAAATGATAGATGCTGTGCATCTGCTCTGACTGATCATAATCAATCAGGCTATATACGGGTTCAGCTCCGATCTCAACGGATCTCGCGTCAGCTTGTACATACCATGCCGTCTTCTCTCGCGGTACGAAGCCAAGCCGCTCATACCAGCTTAGCGCTCTTGCATTCGAGACGAATACATCCAATGACAGCCCTGGTAGATGCCGCTCTTTAGCAAACGACATTCCCCATAACATAAGTAATTTCCCGATTCCTTTGCCGCGGTAAATAGGATGTATGAGCAGCTGATTCAGATGAAGAATATCCTCTATCAAGCGCCATTCCGCATAACCAGCCAGAAGACCCTCATGCATGATGCCGATGAACCACGTATTGCGGTGCTCTTGCTTCTCTTCCAATTGATTGCGGACATAGCGCTCGTATCCGATACAGGATGTGATGAAGTACGAATATGTTGGAACATGATCTTCATTTCGCTGCAATTCCGCTATTAGATTCGCATGTTCAGCTCCCAGCTCTACACAGTCGGCTATCTCAATCTCCTTATTCATATGCTCTCTCACTCACTTCACAGCCATGGATAAGCACTGCAGCAAGTGTTCAATGACAAAGGCTTGATTATCCAGCGTCAGATTAGAAGCGGAAGGCAGGCAGATCCCGCTCGCGAATAGTTCATCGCACACACTATGGTGCTCCTCGTGAGGATAGTATGGACATGCCTCAAACAGGGGCTGAAGGTGCATCGGCTTCCACACTTGCCTAGCTTCGATATCATAGTTCGCTAGAGTCTTCACTACATCAGACGGTTCCAACTCAAGCACGCTCTTATCCAGCGTGATCGCGGTCAACCACCGCGTCGAACGACCGAAGTCCGCCTCAGGCATAAAGGATATGCCCTTCACAGTGGACAGCGCTTCTTCATAGCGCTCATACACCGCCCGACGAGCGGATACTCGATCCTGCAGCACCATCAGTTGACCTCTGCCAATTGCTGCCGAGATATTGCTCATTCGATAATTGAAGCCCATCTCGCGGTGCTCATAATAAGCTACCTTCTCCCTAGCTTGCGTAGCCCAGAAGCGCGCCTTTTCGAGCGCCTCCAGGTCATTCGATACGAGCATCCCGCCTCCAGAGGTAGTAATGATCTTATTGCCATTGAAGGAGTAGATGCCGTAAGTTCCCACAGCGCCGCTGCACTTCTTGCCGTATGTAGCACCCAAGGATTCAGCCGCATCTTCAATCACAGGCACACCGTAGCTGTCACAAATGTTTATAATGGGCTCCATATCCGCGCTCTGACCGTACAAGTTAACCACGATTACCGCTTTCGGCAGCTTGCCCTTCCGTTCCGCGTCAACAAAGGCGCGCAGCAAGGCCTGCGGCGACATATTCCACGTATCCGGCTCGGAGTCGATGAATACCGGCTCTCCGCCTTCATATAGTATCGGATTGGCGCTTGCAACGAAGGTGAACGAGGAGCAGAACACCACGTCCCCCCTCCCCACTCCGACAAGTCGCAGCGCAAGATGAAGGGCAGCCGTTCCCGAGCTCAGCGCTAAGGCGCCCGCCGAACCGACTGAATTCGCCAGCTCCTGCTCGAAGGCGTCCACGTGCGGACCAAGCGGTGCGATCCAATTTGTATCGAATGCTTCCTGGACGAGCTGCCGCTCCAGCTCGCCCATATGAGGATTGGACAAATAAATGCGCTTGCTAGTCGCTAATGCCACAACCTTAACCTCCCATAGACTCTCCTATTGATGAGTTGGTGATCACAACGAAGCTATCTGTTCAGCAGGCGTTAGATTGGAGCGATAGATTGGAAAGTATGCCGCGCTAGTGTCATACCCTTTATCCTGCATGACTTGGCGGAGCTGCTCATATACCTGCTGATTATGCGTTTTCTTACCGATATAGAACTGATTCAGATTGTTAGGGGCAAAGGAGCGCTTGAATCGTAATATGCCGTCATTCTCCTCATAGCCTCCGCCCAGCAGATAGTATTGAATCCCCTTCTGCTGTGCCCACAAGATGGCATAATGCTTCAATAGATTTTCCGGACAGAGATAGAAGGTGTCCTGTATCGTACCGCCTAGCAAGGAGTATACGTAGGTATCATCATAGAAAGTGAGCTCAGACGAAATAATTCGGCCCTCATGCCACGCGTGGAACAAGACAAAGTCGCCCTTCATCCGCTTCACAATATCCTTGAAGTAGGATTCAGAGAAATAATAGTAATCCGAGGCGTTTCTACGATCCATCGTGTGATTGTAGATGTCCATGAACGCGTCTAGATGTTCACCTGTTTCATCCGCTGTGACATATACGCCAGAGCGCATTGCCTTTTTGACTTTGTTGCGGCAGTTAGGGCGATAAGAACTGAGAAAATCATCTTCAGTCCACTCCGGATGAATATGTACATAGACATTAAGCTTCTTCGCTTCTACCTCCATTACGTCCTTAAGCCATTGTGAGCCTGACATATGCGGCTGAAAGCGAATGAATTCTGCTATGATATGATGGCGTGCGCAGTACTCATCGAAATGCCGGCGAAATTCGATCATCAGTCGCTCTTGATGTTCTGGCGAAGCGAGTACGGCAGGTTCACCGAAGCCATAAGCCGTCGTGATGTCATAGTATTGGGAATTCATCGACGCCGGCAGCCACTCCAAATGGATAGCCCGCTTAAGGTACGGATAAAACACGAAGCCATCGCTGCCTTCATACACGGCAGCCTCTGGCATCCCCTCATTCATGTACAGCTTATAGTATTCCAGCTTCCACAGCACGGTATCTCGAAATCGGCTCACACATCTGTCCCATTCTTCCTCTTGCAAATGGCTAATGATGCGTAACATCGGCTTTATTCCCCCTTATATCATTCATTTTTGATCCGAATCTATCTCTCTTAAGTGCAACGACTATATATACAAACTCATAAAATGTCTGACGTATCCGCTGTTGGAAGTAGAATTGCGCAAGGAGACGTTGACCCACGGCAACATGAGCTCGATATCCACCAGCCGCTGTTCTGCCGCTAACAACGATATCGTTTCGGCTGTTGAGTATGCGTTCGAAGCGTCCACGCCTTGTCGAATAATGAGCTCGCCATCATGCTCAAGCTTAACTACACCCCGCAAGCGCCGATAAGGGGACGGCTTGAACCAGCCGTAATTCTTCGTTACTCCTGGACCGATCGTACTGTAATCGGATATCCACTTCTCATCGATCATGGGGTATGCCGGAACCGGCAGCGCAGATAGCGCAGCCCAAGCCACGCCTGTCAGCTGTGTCCCGCCTGCCTGATCTCCGCCGCTGACGAAGAGCAGCAAGCGATCGCCATGAGGAACCGGACATGATTTATATATTCGCCATGCCAGCTCAGGACATATATTCTTCGGAACACAAGGCATCTCATCCAGCAACCAGTTGTCTCCGTCCAGACTCGTGCCGTAATATAGCTGTGTAGTATTAAGCGTGTTGAATCCGCTCGTACCGGCGCTGGCCAGCACATGATACAGCCCGCCATCCCGCCACACCTCACAATGCCAGATCGTCAAATTCATTCTTACGTTCGTGCGGCACTGTCGTCCTGATCCCCAATCAATACCGTCGTCAGATTCATAGATGTAGAGCCCGCCACCTTGATCCTGCTGTCCAGCCCACATATACCATCTGCCGTTCATATAGAGAATGGACGGCGATACGACGACCTCGTTCGATGTGCATAGCTCGCGCGGAGTCCAAGTTGAGCCGTCTGTTGTCGATCGACGGAGCAATGTGGAACCGTCACGATAATACACATACAGCACTCCGCTCTTATATACGAGATACGGATCGGATTCAAAGGCACCGAGCACCGCCACATCAAGCGGGTTCGTAAACGATGGCGGAGCACTCCAAGTTGTCAGATCATTGGATACGAATATATGCGTGTTCTCATACGTTGCGATTCCATTCTTATAGCCTGATACCGCCATCCAGTATTTATAGCCGTTCCATCCCTCAGGAAAATAACGAACAGAAGGATGGACCGTCTGCCCGGAACCATCCGCTGTTGGCAGGAAGGGAAAGGTGATCTCAGAGTCTAATCGCAAGCGAGTTAGATAAGTCATATCAGAGCCTCCTCAGATTCATCCCGCAATTAATTGGTTTGGAGCACCTGCGCTCTTTCCTTATCCAGATCCTGCATAATAGCGTTAGGGTTCACGATCGTTCCTTCGCGCAGAATTACTTTCTTGGCGGTTAAGATCAAGATGATCAAGTCATTCGCTATACTCTGCTTCTCCACGTATTGCACATCCAACTCTAGCCGTTCCCCCCAGGAGAGCAGATTGCGCCCATTAATCTGGGATAACCCGGTAATTCCCGGTCGAACGGCATGCCGCTTGCGTTCGCGGGCCGTGTAATACGGCAGGTATTGTACGAGGAGGGGCCTCGGCCCAACCAAGCTCATATCTCCCTTCAGCACGTTAAACAGCTGCGGAAGCTCATCTAGACTCGACTTGCGCAGGAAGCTGCCGAAGGGGGTTAGACGCTGCTCATCTGGCAGCAGTCTTCCGTCATCTCCCCGTTCGTTGGTCATACTTCGAAATTTATAGATGGAGAAGGTATGCTGATATTGACCGATACGCTCCTGTGTAAACAACACAGGAGCGCCCAGCTTCCAGCGCACGAGCAGCCAGAGCACGAGCAACAGCGGAGATAGAACCAGCAGCAGCAGGACGACAACAGCGATATCAAAATACCGCTTGAGCATGTGAATCGCGCTGCTGCCAATGCTGTTGATACCAAGTGACAGCACGCTGCAGCCCTTCGCTGAAAGTAACTTGCGGCTCATACCCTAAGTACTGCTTGGCGAGCTGAATATCGGCTAAGCTATGCTGCACATCGCCTTGGCGAGCATCGCGGTACTGCGGCTGCAAGCTGCTGCCTAGCAGCTTGCTCAGCTGGCGATACAGCTCGTTGATCGAGATCTGTTCTCCACAAGCGATGTTGAACACTTTGCCGGATGCCTCTGAATCAGCATGGCACGCGAGCAGGTTCGCTTGTACGACATTATCGATATAAGTAAAGTCACGCGACTGCATGCCGTCCCCATAGATGTCAGGCGCTCGGTTCTCAAGCATGGCCTTTACAAACCGCGGAATGACGGCCGCGTACTGAGAATAAGGGTCTTGGCGAACGCCAAATACGTTGAAGTAGCGTAAACAGATGGTCTCCAATCCGTATACGCTGTGAAATACTGCGGCATAATATTCCGTCGCTACTTTAGATACCGCGTATGGTGATAATGGCGCGGGCGTAAGTGACTCCGACTTGGCCGCTGTCATCGCATTTCCATATGCGGATGAAGATGACGCCAGCACCATCTTCTGTACACCGGCATCTTTTGCCGCCACCAGCATGTTCAGCGTGCCGTCCACATTATGCTGATGCGTCGCGATCGGATCCTCTATGGATCGCGGCACCGATCCAAGAGCAGCCTGATGAAGCACATAGTCTGCTCCCTTTACAGCCTCTATACAGGTGTCGAGATCGCGAATATCTCCTTCGATCAGCTCGATATGATCTAGAAGATGAGCTAGATTCTCACGTTTTCCTGTTGAGAAGTTGTCCAATACCTTCACATCATGACCTAGCAGCACTAAGGTCTCGACCAGATTCGAGCCGATGAACCCGGCCCCTCCAGTCACCACATAATTAGACATAAGCAACCTCCGTCCGCACAGCAGAGCTGTTATCCGACGCTCGCTGTCCGCCTAATAGATAGATATGATCTCTTCGTATTCCCTTCGTGGCGTGACGCGTATCGTAGACAAGCGCGGCATGCTCCGCCACCCAGCCGTAGTCTATACAGCGGTGATCCGTCGTAATGATGATCAGATCCGCCTGCTGCAGCGTCGATTCCTCTAATGGAGCCGACAGCACCTCTTCACCGTTCTTGTCTCTGAAGCGTTCGACATACGGATCGTGGTAGCTGATATTCGCTCCCTTGCCGCGCAGCAGATGGAATATTTCCATGGCAGGCGATTCTCGAACATCATCGATATCGCGCTTATAGGCCATGCCCAGCAGCATGATGTTCGCGCCGTTCACCGACTTCCGGTGATCATTTAATAGATCGCTTACCTCCTGCAGAACGAAACGCGGCATATTTCCGTTCACATCGCTTGCCAGCTCAATGAACTTCGTGTAGAAATCATAGGTCTTCGCTTTCCACGACAAATAAGCCGGATCAAGCGGAATGCAGTGTCCGCCGATACCCGGCCCTGGATAGAATGGCATATAGCCGAACGGCTTGCTGGCAGCCGCGTCGATGACTTCCCATACATTAATCTTCATCCGCTCGCACATCAGCGCCATCTCGTTCACGAGCGCGATGTTGACACTGCGGAACGTATTCTCCAGCAGCTTCACCATCTCAGCTACACGAGTCGAGCTTACTGGAACGATGGTGTCGATAAAGCTGCCGTACAGCTCGATCCCCAGCTCCAAGCACTGCGGTGTTATCCCTCCGATCACCTTCGGGGTATTATGCGTGTGATAGACCGGATTGCCGGGGTCCACCCGCTCTGGGGAGAAGCAGACGAAGAAGTCCTCGCCAACCTTGTAGCCGAGCTTGGCTTCAATCTCATGAGCGATTAATTCTTCAGAAGTTCCCGGATAAGTCGTGCTCTCCAATACGATTAGCGTATCTTTACGCATGACGCTAACAATCTGCTCCACTGCCGCTGTCACATATGAGATGTCCGGATCTTTCGTCTTTCGCAGAGGAGTCGGCACACAGATACTGATCGTGTCTGCATCTTGAAGGATCGCATATTGCGTGCTTACGAGGAAGCGACCGCTGTCCATGCAATCACGAACCTGCTCATCCGACACATCCTTCACATAGGATCGACCTTCCATCAGCTGTTGAATCTTCTCCGGCGAAGTGTCGATCCCGTATACTAGATAACCGGCATTCACCATTTCCACTGCCAGCGGCAGTCCAACATATCCTAGGCCTACAACCGCTGTGACCGCTGATCGATCCACGAGCTTGCGTTTAAGTTCCATAACGGATCTCCTCTCTATTTGCCTGATGAGAATGGCGATGCAGCGCTTGGTAGAATTCACATCTTCGCTTCGTCAACACTTGAGTAGAATAAGATAATGACTTCTCATAATTGCGTTCGCCCATCTCTTGCATGAGCCGCGGATCTGAGAGAACGAAGAGAATCCTATCTGCCAATGCCGCGGCATCCTTTGGTCTCACCATGTCCTCGTCACGCAGCAGCTCTGGGATCCCCCCCACATTCGTCGCGATGCAAGGCAGGCTTCGCGCCATCGCCTCGATCAAGGCTCGCGGCAGTCCTTCGACCAATGACGGCAGCACAAACAGGTCGCACTGATCCAACTGAGAGGCGACCTGACGTGAACCGTGCAGCATACCGAGAAACCGCACGCGTTCGCTGATATGAAGTTGTTCTGCTAGTGTCTCGAATTGCGCTCTGCAGCGGCCATCGCCCACGAGCTGCAATTCAATGTCTAAGCCCTGATCGACACAGCGCTTAACCGCTTCAAGCAGTACATCTTGGGCTTTATAGGTCGTTTCCATACTGCCTACATGCGCGATCTTATACGGCTTCTTACCATTTATCTTCCTTGCTTGATACATCTCGTCATCCATCTCAATGGATGAATAATGGGAAGTCACAGCATCGATACGCGCTGGGTAGCGGCGCTGCAGCGTTCGTTCGGTTACATAGGAGACGCCGAAGGCTTGGCGGCACTGCCGTTTCAGCTCCCATGTGGACATGAGCCTGATCCATGGCCTCACAACGCTCTTAACCGTCCCTGGCGCTAGAGCCTCCCACGCATCGCTGCATACTTCAAGACTGTACCTCTTGCGCTGCTTCTTTAGCTCTTTCCATGCGATCGTCCCGATCGTCCCCGGCACTCGAAGAATTGCGCAATCGCACGTCGTTATCGCCTGCTTCGTTTCTCGAACAATACGACTCCGCACACGGGCGTACTGCCACGGGCCGATGTAGTACGGAAGATCGTGGAATTGCACCTTCGCCGAGTCCGCGCGAATCCATTTCTCAGGAACAGTTGAAACAGACTTCACTCGCGCCAACACCAGAATCTCATCAAATACTTGCAAGTACCGCTCCCAGAAGCTTGCGCCATTCTGCGCTTCTGTCCATACACTGCCATCGCTCGCGCGGTAGAATCTCGTCTCTACAGCAACCAAGCATTTCATAGACTCACATCCGCCCCGACAGGATCTATTCGTTTATGCAATAACTGATCATACAACTGCGCATGTCCCCGCCAAATGTCCAACGGTTGAAAGTCACGCTCCACTCGCTCCCGTCCTCGTTCCCCCATAAGTCGCGCTTCCTCAGGATGGCGCAGCAAATATTCCATCGCCTCGCGAATGCCGTTCACATCTCCGATAGGTACAATGATACCTGTAACCCCGTCTTGAACCCCGTCCACACAGCCAGTCGCCATCGATGTGATCACCGGCAAGCCTGAAGCGCAAGCTTCCAGATTAGCGCTGCTCATCCCTTCCCGATAAGAAGGAAACACAAATACATCCATACTCAAATAGTAAGGAAGTACAGGACTGACGTATCCAGGTGTTAAGATTCGCGGATGACGCTCGATGAGCTCCTTTGTCGACGGACTGATCGGATCACCCGCTTCATATTCGCCGCACAGCAGCAGATAGCATTCATCTTGATTGGCACATATGCTGTCAAAGGCGGCGACTAACTCTTCAATGCCCTTGTCCTTCGTCAACCGACCTACAAAGCCAAACACCTTCGCTTTATCAGGGATTCCTAGTGTCGTGCGAATCTCCTTAGCGTCCATCAGCCTCGATTCATCCAGCGTATAATCCTCTATCCTCACACCGGAGCAGCTCCCATGGTGGATGACTGCGGACTTGGCGCGCCTAGCAATCCCGAATGCCGCTGCCTGCTCTCTCAAGCTGTGGCTTACACACAAGACTTGATGGACGCAAGCGACCGCGACGCGTTCCATCTGAATCATAAGGCGCCGCTTGAACCCGCGCAGCGTCTCATGACGCAAGCCGTGCATCGTATAGATCCGAACCGGTATCCGCGTGACAAAGGCGGCGATGCTGCACAACAGCCCCGCCTTCGGGGTGCCCGCATTGATCACATCCGGCCGAATACGGCGAAATAGCAGGATCAGTCTCCATAAGCTCACGATGTCCTTGAGCACAGAGATTTCTCTCTCCATCGGCACCTCATATCGTTCCGCGTCGATCGATCCGATCTCACCAGGTGAACATACGATACCGACTCGATAGCCTTGCTGACGCAAATATTGGATCTGCCCTCTGTAGAATCCCGCGCTTGCGGCTATAGTAACAGCGAACACGATAAATGGCGCCCGTTCTTCCTTCCGACTCATGGCCCGTCTCACTCCTCAGATCTGGCCTTTCTCGAAACCAGCCATAGAAATAGAAATGGCATAAAACCCGACTTCACAATAAAGAAGACAAGATTGTCTGAATCTCCTACCAGCATCACGAAACAGAAATTAATAAGCAGCGGCAGCAGCAGGATCCGAATATCCCGGTCTCGCCAACGCTGCAGCAGCCTGCGAATCGCCCCAACGACAAAGCCCCATACCATAAAGGCCGCAGGAATCGCGATCAGACCAAAGTTCAACGCGCTCTCACCCAATAAGCCGTATACACGCGAGGACTGAAACTGAACACCCGCATAGGTTCCAGCACCGAACAGCACCTCAGTTCCGGCCTTTTCCTTCGTAGGTGGCTTATCAGACCACAGAAAGCTTGGTATAAGCAAGGACGCTGCCCCTAGATAAGTCTCGCCAAGAGCATAATCGTAGTCATCACCATGCTGAAGCAAACGATACAGCACATAAGACTGAATGTCGGTCCTCGCCAGATCGCCCAGCAGCGTCATCTTCAAGGAAGATCGATCATTCGATGACGAAGCTTGCTGTGTCTTGCCCTGCAGCATGTCCGTTATTCCTTCTATGCCTCTATCCTTGTAGAAGCCATACAGATACATAAATGCAATCACGAAGCACAATCCGACTAGAATAACCTTCTTCGTGATCGGGCGTATGTAGAGATGAAGAATGCCAACTGCCCAGAACAAGGACCATAATGTATTGCTGCGACTGCCGCGCAAGCCGCCGAACAGCAGCTGCAGCATCAGAAATATCGCGAGCACAAGCATCAATTTCCCCCAAGAAGGAATCTTATCGCTTCGGCTTCGATACCATAAGGCGCCGCCCATCATCAACAGAATAGGAAAGCTCTCGGAGAACATGAAGATAATCCCCATGCCAGTAAAAGCGTCGTCATGGGAAGCATAGGATTGGATATACCCCATAATGCCGCCAAATCGTGAATAAACGATCATCTGCAGACCGCAAGTTAACAGCAGCAGAGTAATCCAGATCGGCATCAGTTGTCCCGGCTGGAGCTTCCAAGCTTGAACGGGCCGCTGACTGCCGCTCCTCTTCCACGTCAGCGAGCGAGCCCAACGATACGCGATGATGCCCATTAGATTAAAGATCGACAAATACCCAACCCAGGTCCGCCAGTCATCCGGAGGCTGAACCTCGCCCATCCACAGATCCCATTTAATATGCAGCAGCGGAGCTAGAAAGAAATAGTGCATGCCCAGGAGACCAAGTATCCCCGCCAAGTCAAACGGATCGACCTTCCCTCTCATCCAGTCAACCGCATCCGGCAGAATGATGATGCCGCACAATAGGATCGGAATGAGGCTCCAATGCCATAAGGCCGAATTCGTGGCTAAGAAGCCCATTGCTATAAACAAAGACACATACACGGAAATGAGAGGACTAAGCAAATCGTAGGAGCGGACGGCTTGTAACGAACCTGTAGGGTATGATCGATCCGTCTCAGCATTAGCCGATCCGTTCCATCGACCGTTCCATCGATGATTCATCAAGCGTTATCCCTCCTTCATGTGCGACTATCCGCAATACATGGCTTGCAGTTTCTGACTAAGACCACCTATCTCCAGATTGCGCGCCACGATGCTCTGCTCGATGGTCTCCCAGGAAGCCGGCTTCCCGTTTAACGCTCGCTGCATGGCCGCCACCCATTCATTTGGCCCATGCTGGATACTGACCATTTCGATTAATCCAACACCCAGATCCACCTCCGCTGATAGTGAATCTGAGATCATGCACGGCAAGCCAGCCGCCTGGGCTTCCATGATCGACAGACCAAACCCTTCGTATAGGGATGGAAATAAGAACATGTCCATCGCCCTCAATACGTCTGGCACATCCTCGCGCACGCCCAGAAAATATACGCTCTCCTCTATACCCTGCTCCTTAACCCAAGCCTCCGACTCTGGACGCAGAGGTCCATCTCCTGCAAGAATGAGCTTGGCGGACGGCTGTTGACGCAGAAACTCGCGAAACACCTGCAGCAGGAAGCGATGGTTCTTCGGCGGATTGAACCGCCCGACATGCCCAACTAATACGTCCTCAATAGGCAATCCAAGCCTGCGACGCAGCTCAGCCTTGTCTTGAGGCGGTTCTCTGAACCGCTTTAGATTCAAGGCGTTATGCACGATCTCAATATTGTCCCGCTTCATACAACCCGGACCGAACAAGGCTTCACACGCCTCTGTTGAGACTCCCAACAAGTGAGTGGCGTGCCGCAATATTTTCTTCCTCATCGAAGCGCGGTAGCGATTGCGCAGCCATGAATTCTTATAGCCATCCTGTGTGCTGTTGCTATTCGCGATCCGCATGGTGATGCCGCAGGAATGAGCAATCTGAAGTATAACTCCTGAAAAATAGAGCACCTGGCTATGCACACCGCGAAATGGCCCTTCCTCCCGCAATATGCGAGTCAGCGCTTGGCGATACTGGCCGAGACGCTGCAAACGCGGCGGCTGAATCCTGAATATTCTTCCACCGAGACTGAGAATCTCCCGGTCATAGTGGCCTTCCTGCTCGGAGTGAACGACGAAATCAAATTGGACCTGATCGCGGTCCAGATGACGGTATACATCCATCACGAAGGTCTCCGCTCCTCCGCGATTCATCACGCCAAATACATGCAATATTCTAAACGGCTGTTGCGGCATATGCTTTCTTCTCAACCTCCCGATTACGGCGAACTGCGGCGATTATGACGATACCGCTAGCCAAAGTCTGAACCCCCGCTACAATCATCAGCGCGTATACTGCCCCTTCGATCCCCAGCTTAGGGATCAACAGCCATTGTGATATCAAGCTAACCGCGAAAGTAGCGGCAAAGAGATACGGCTGTATTCGAAATTTTCTGGCGGCTGACATCCCATAGCCCGTGGTCGAAGCCATATACAATACAGCCCCATACCCCATCAGCAGCACCAGCAGCGGGGAGTATGCTGCGAATTGCGGTGTATACAGCAGCGCAAGCAGCGGACTGCCGAGCCATATGGCGGCGCATATTCCCGCGATTCCTAAACCGAACGCGAGAAGAGCCATGTAGGATAGCAGCCGAAAGTATTGGCGGTATTCCCCTTGCGCGTAGTATTTGGCTAATCTAGGACTCGCCGATTGTCCTATAGCGCTCAGCACGGTGCTTCCAGCCACGATAAAGTATGCCAACGAAGAATAGATCCCTAGCATCTCGACGCCGAGATAATGCTCGATGAAATAACGCGGCAGGGCGTCATTCAGAGAGATAATCATCATGACGACGCCCAGCGGCAAGCTTAGCTTCAGCAGCGGGCGAACGTTAAACGCCGCGCGCGACCAGCGCAACATATGATGCTGAGCCGCATATCGCACGTCAACTAGGAGCAAGAGGAGCAGCCATGCGATACACATGCCGGCAACTCCTGCAATCAAGCTTCCCGTACTCCAGAATAGCGCGGCCATAACGAGCAAAGTGGCGGGTCCCCTGAGAAGCAGCGACTTCGAGATGAGATCCAGCCGTTCGCGCTGCTGCAGCAGCCCATAGATGACATCGCTAATCGCTTCAATCCCTTTCGATAGGCTGACAAGCAGTATAATGATTGCTGTTTCTGTGCTGTACGGGTTAACGATGAGGATGCCGCCAATGATCAGCATCGCTAGAACCAGCATCATAAGCCGCAATGCCACATAATTCTCGAAGCTGAATTGGCGCGCGGCATCCGTTGCTTGAATGGTGCGAAGCTGCAGATTCGTAAACATGAAGATAGGGGCGGATACAGCAAGCGCCAGCGCGTAGTGACCGACTGTCTCTGCCCCGCCCCATTTGGCCATAACAGCAATCATAGCCCACTGGCAGGCTGCGTAGACAACATTGCCAATGAATGTCCATGCGATATTTCCCCGCAGGGAGCGCACGCTCTCTCCTCCCATAACTGCGCGCCTTCCTCTCTAAGTGCCCGTTAACGCATACGCGCCTTGCGGATTCTCGATCATGACGGTATCATCCTTCGGTTGCAGCTGATAGCTTGGAACCATATGTTGAAGCGCCCCGCGGATCTTAGCGCCGTCAGGCAGAATGCTCACTTGCCTCAGCATTTCCAAGCCAAACAGCAGTCCCTCCGTGTTGATCTCTACTAATTTGCCGATAAAGATGCGCTCATGCTTCGTAGATGTTATCCCTTCCTCACTTGTAAGCAGCTCCTCATACAGCTTCTCTCCGCGGCGAATGCCGGTATACGTGATGGGTATATCCTGCTCAGGCTCGAATCCCGACAGACGAATGACATCTCTCGCCAGATCCGCAATCTTCATCGGTTTGCCCATATCCAGAATGAATACTTCCCCGCCCTTCGCTAACGCCCCCGCTTGCAGCACTAATTGCACAGCTTCGGGAATCGTCATAAAGTAGCGAATCATTTCTGGATGTGTTACCGTGACCGGTCCGCCTTGCTTGATCTGCTCTTGGAATCGAAGAATGACACTGCCTCTGCTGCCAAGCACGTTGCCGAAACGGACAGCGGCGAATATCGTCTCACTGCGTTGATTCATGTTCTGCACGATCATCTCGGCAATTCGCTTCGTCGCCCCCATGACGCTTGTCGGATTGACCGCCTTATCGGATGAGATAAGGACGAATCGCTCCGCCTTATATTCATGAGCGCATTCTGCTACATGCTTCGTCCCGAACACATTGTTCTTGATCGCTTCCGCGGGATTGCACTCCATGAGCGGTACATGCTTATGCGCCGCCGCGTGAAATACCACCTGCGGCAGATACTGGCGAAACACAGCTGCTATACGCTCGCTGTCCTGCACGTCGGCGATAATCGTTTCAAGCGCAAGCTGTGGAAACTTTCGCTGAAGCTCCATCTCCATCTGATAAATGCTGTTCTCCCCATGCCCGAGCAGCAGCAGCTTCGAAGGCTTTGCCAGCGCAAGCTGCCGGCATAATTCAGAGCCAATCGAGCCTCCTGCTCCCGTAACCAGCACAGTCTTGCTGTTCACATAGGAGCTTATACTTGCGAGATCCGTATGCACAGGCTCTCTTCCAAGCAAATCTTCCACCTGCACATCTCGAATCTCCTTTACACTGACCCGGCCCTCTATGAGATCATTCAGTGCAGGAATGATCATCAGTTTGGCTCTAACGCCTTGGCAGCACTCAATGATCGCTTTAATCTGTTCTCGCGACGCGGATGGAATCGCGATTATAATATCCTCGATCGCCATGTCCGAAACCACTGTTTCAATGCTATGCCGGTTGCCCACTACGGGAATGCCATGAATCTGGCATTTGTGCTTTCTCAAGTCATCATCGATAAACGCCACCGGCACAATATGAGTGGAAGGATGATGCTTCAACTCCTTCGCGATCATGCTGCCGCATTCTCCCGCTCCGATGATCAGCGCCCTTCTCTTGCCGCGCTTGTGAACATGAGCCTTGTCTTGAAACATTCGTCTAGCAAAGCGAATGCCGCCAAGTCCCAGCAGCGTGGCCTCAAACGACTCCAACGCTGATATTAAGGGAATCGTCACCGACAATACGGCCAGACTAAGAATATAAGAAGCAAGGCTGCTGATAAACACAGCCTTGAGAAGCAATAAAGCTTCATGAATACTCGCAAACCTCCATATTCGCTGATACAGCTTAAAGCCGTACATGACGACAACCTGAATTGTCGCGGTCATGATGGCGTACAGTAAATACGGGATCCACTCTTCTGAATCACCCCCTGCAGATGATTGCAATAGGCAGGTAAAAAGTACACACATGGAGACGATCATGTAATCCAACCCGAGAAAACCTGCCATTCGCTTTTGCATGTTCATAAACTACCTCCGTCAACAGTTGATGTAATGAGCAAATATAGATCAGTGCCTTATCAAAGTCACAATCATACCGTGATGCCTGATCCGTTCGCGTTCGGCATCACAGCATACATCTGACTTCTTATTACAGGGCATCTAACCCCTCCTCACGTCACACCCTTGACGATCTACGTCTAAGGTCGTTACACCCACAGCGCAACCGAGTGCCTCCCGTGATATAGGTTCAGTAGGCATGACCTTTGGCGCGCTCCAAGCGACCGCAAGTATGAAGTTATCCGTACCAACTAGGCGTCCTAGTCGTATTTGTACAGCTTGCTATGCTTATGAGGCTTTACTTGATTAAGAACGACACCTAATACGTTGGCCTTCACCATCTCCAGATTCAGCCTCGTCTTCTGTACAAGCCCGCGCTTTACTTTGCCTGCCTGCACGACGAGCACGACACCATCTACAGCAGTTGATAGGATTAAGGCATCCGTCAGGATATGTGCTGGCGGGGTATCGAAGATGATCAAGTCGTATTCCTGCTTCCATTCCTGAAGCAGCTCGCTGAGCCGCGGCGAAGCTAATATTTCCGCAGGATTCGGCGGCACCGGACCAGAAGGGAGAATCGATAAATTCACGAGGAACGTCTCCTTCACCGCATCAGCTTGAATCGCCGGCGACCTCGGCAGCGTGAGTAAGTTCGAAAGCCCGTAATAATTGGTTATACCGAAGAAGGAATGAAGAACTGGCTTGCGCATATCCGCATCGATAATCAACACCTTTTTTCCTTCCTGCGCATAGGAGACAGCCAGATTCGCAGCGATGGTAGACTTTCCTTCACCTGGCTGAGTTGATGTGATCATCAGTGTTTGTATGGGTCTATCCCAGCCTGCAAAGTTAACATTCGTGCGTATCGTGCGAAATGCTTCCGATATGAAGGACTGTGGATTGATGACGGTAATTAATTCTCTGTTACGCGCTTGTCTTGGCATTTAGTTCACCTGCTTGCTTCTCATTTACACGTACTGTTTTCTCTTCAAGGTCACTTTTCTTCATTCTCGTCACCGTTCCTAAAGCGGGCAGACCGAGCATCCCCTCTACTTCTGCCTCCGTCTTGATCGTGTCATCCAGCTTCTCGAGCAAGAGCGAGATCGCAAGCATGAACATAGAAGAGAGAACGAAAGCGATCATTAAGTTCAATAGGTGATTCGGGCTAATTGGAGCAGGGTGATCATCGGGCTTCGCTAGATCAAGCACCGACACATTATCTACCTTCATCAGCTGCGGAATATCTTCTTTGAAGACGGTCGCCATGGCGTTTACGATCTCAGCCGCTCGCTGATACGAAGTGTCTACTAGGGTTAATGTCATCACCTGGGATTCTCGCCCTGATATAATTCGCACCTGCTGCAGGAGCTCTGCGTACGGCTGTAAATCAGGGTATCGCTCCAGCACTTTATCCTTTATGCGGGCGGACTGCAGTATCTCCTTGTAAGAATTAATCAGCATAATGTTCATATTGATCGTGTTCACATCCACAGGCGCGGGGGCATTGTCCGAAAGATTGTTCACGAGCAGCTTGCTTGCGGCTTCATACTGCGGTGTGATCCAATTGAAACTGACGTACCCGACTGAAGCGCTTAGAAGGAGAACGAATACCGTCATGAACCAGAAACGTTTCTTAATGACATGAACTAAGTCTTGTAATTCCACTGCAACCAGTCCTTTTTCGTTATTGCAGGAATTTACCGCGTGGCAACAGCGCATATTTCCCTGCTTCGACCTGCTTGCCTGCTATAACTAGGTCCGCATTCCGCTTAACTTCTTCCATATACTCAACACTTACATGCTTGGCGATCATGGCGTAAGCTTCTTTCAGATGAAACTGTCTGGTATGGATATGGTGGGCATCCGAACCTAATAAGTGAGCCCATCGCTGCTTGCATATCCATATGGCGGTCTTCTGGATCTTGCGGCCATACTCTCCTATCAGCGAGGGTGCTGTCACTTGAAGCAGAATCCCTTTGGCGATCCAGCGTTCTAGAATGGATGGCTGATTTACAATCGTGAGATGTCTCTCAGGGTGAGCAATAACAATCTTCACCCGTGCGGCTGTCATATCCGCTACGAAACGATGGAAGTATACGGGGATACTCGATCGCGGCAGCTCCACGAGTAAATAACAGCTGTCAGCGAGTGTCTGCATATGACCTGCTTCGAGATCCTGCATATAGGCTGCGTTTAATCTATACTCTTGTCCTGTTAATAAACGTACAGGCAGCCTTGACTGCTCAAGCTGAATCTGAACCTGTCGAAGCACCTCACGTATCTTGTCCGAAGGATTGTCATGATGTCTCGTCCGATGATGAGGTGTCGCGACGATCGTGTGAACGCCCTGCTTCGCGGCATATGCAGCCATTCGCAGCGTCTCTCCCATGTCGCTGGCTCCGTCATCTATTCCCGGGAGAATATGACAATGAAGATCAATCACTCTTTGATCACCTGACTTTCGCGTGTGGTATGCTGGAGAAAAGCATGCTTATATATATAAATGAAACTTGTAGCGACTTTATTACTACTATTTATTGATTCTTTGTAAGTCTTCTGGATTATCTCAATTGTTGAGCGATCACAAAAAGCCATTCCCGCTCGACAAATATGAGAGGAATGGCTGCATGAACTTTATGAAATCTATATTCGACAAAAATGCTCTATGATAGAATAGATTCGCAAGGAGTTATGATATACCGTTTGATCATGGCACTGTAAGCTGCGTCTCTGGGCTAGAACGCGATAGAGCCTGCATGATAGGAGGTTAAATGTAAGAATGGATTACGGCACCCGAATAGCGGAGCTAAGAGAACATAAGGGATGGACCCAAGAGGAATTGGCTTCATCGCTGGGCATTACACGAGCCTCCCTCTCCCACTATGAGAAGAATAGACGCAAGCCTGACTTTGAAATACTTAACCAGTTGGCGGATATATTTGAGGTATCTATCGACTATATTATCGGCCGCACCAATCGCATACAGCCAGCCTTGTCCGATGATGTTCGCGGCTTTGTGGACAAGCTGGAGCTATCAGATGAAGATCTGCTGAAGAGCTACAAGCTGATGGTAGACGGTCGTGAACTGACAGACGAGGAAGCAAGACGGTTTATCGCCTTTGTTCGCGCTGAGCGGCTCATGAGAACCTAGACATAATGAGGCTCATTCCTTAAGCTGATTCATCAGCCTTAGGAACGAGCCTCTTCTAATTCGTATTGAGCTCATCTATACCAAATCCTAGAGATCGGAACACCTTTACGAATTAGCCCCATTTATCGAAAGGATCTGAATGATGCCCTCTGTATAACGCTCCGTCTCAATACCCATTTCATGAAGAATCTGGGCTACATCCAATACGATTCGTGAGTCCTCTTGATGCTCGTTCAGGCTGTCGGAATACCGATGTTCGTTCATACCTGTCCTAACCCCGCTTCATCATTATTCTGTGAAGTGTCCTTCTTCGCATGTATGCCTAGGACAACTTTAAGTATAGCGAAATCGTTCAAGGTAAACTGTCGGACAGTGGAGACAACCATGCATCATTCCAGTTCTATTTTTGTCGAATGCCTTGTAATACGAGGGCTAGATGTCAAAAGGTTGGGCGTACGCTGTCGCGCGAGATTCGCGGTGAAGATAAGCATGCACAGCAAAGCTGATAACGGACATGACTCCGATGATGATCGAGACGATGACTACTGCATCCAAGCCTCCTCCATCGTATGCTATTCCCAATACATAAGGTCCAATCATTCTGCCGACCGAGCTGATTCCACCCGCGACGCCCATATAGAATGGAGCTTGTCTTCCTGTCCGTGCCGCTAAGAACGCTGGAACCGCCGGCGAAACCAGCATCTCTCCAAGCGTTGCGATGAGCATGCCAAGCACGAAGCCGGGATATGAAGGGATGATCCATATGACCCCATACGCGATGCAATAGAGCACGGCGCTCCATGTCAATTGCGAGGTTATCGGCCGGGCTATCGTTCGTTTGATCCAATTCGTAATCGGCTGTCCGAGGAAAATGATGATTCCGTTGATCGTCCACAGCCAGCTGTACATCTTCATCTCCATGCCTTGATCCGTTAGGTGAGGCGCAACTCCTGAGCCCCACATCGAATTCGCAAGCCAAATCAGCATCGCCCCCACAGACAGGAACAAATACAGCCGCACGCTCTTGAGCTGATCCCACATCGTTAGAGCAGGAATTGTGCCTGTTTCAGGCACATGAGCAGGCTGCTTATATACTTTGGAACCGGTTGATGAACCAGCGCGATCTTGTAATTGATCTCTGCCGCTGTTGTCTGGTTCCTTTATTTCTATCTTACGTAAATAATAGTAGAAAAAGACCGCAAACCCCGCCGATGAAGCTGCATTCAACAAAAAGGTCAGATTAAAGGATATGTCCGCTAGTATACCGCCTATCGCTGTTCCAAGCGCAACACCGATATTGTTCGCCACATAGACGGAATTGAACAGCTCGTCCCTGCGTTCCGGCCATTGAAAGCCGATAAAGGACTGAATCGCCGGCATCGACATATTCGTGGTGAAGCCGATTAACGCCATCGTGATAATGTAGCCCCACCAATCATTGTAAGCCGTAAAGACTATCGATGCCTGCAGCAGTCCCGCTAGAGCCAGCGAGCCGATCAGCAGCTTGCGAACACCGAGCCTGTAGTACATGGATCCGCCCGCGAATTGACCGAGCATCCCGCCAAGCATCTGCATCATAATGACGAAGCCCGCATCAGCCAGTGACCGCCCCAGCTGTTGATGAACGAAGATTGTCGTCAGCGGCCACATGAGCGCCGCTCCTGTTGAATTAATCATACTCGCCCATATGAAGGAGTTCATCGCACGAGAATTACCGCGAAACATAGCCCATGGAGAATGATTCATGAATGTAATCACCATCTATTCTGAAAATGAAAAACCCTTACCATCAATCTACTAGTACTCACTTGTACTATCGTAGACGATGAATAAGGGTTATTCAAGAACTTCTAATACTTATTATGGAAGCTGCGGCGGCATTAATTGCCTGCCGCGCGGTTCAAGTCGCGCATATTCGCGTCAAATGCCGCTAACAACGCGGCTTCGCCAGTCAAGCCTCTCGCTTCAACCTTCGCGATCTGCTCCATCATCCGCTTATAATCCTTCGGAATAACGCGAACGAATTGCGGCAGCGTCGCCTTCCAATTGTCGAGGACGCGCTGACCGAGCTCACTGCCCGTATAACGAACATGCTGCTCAATCATCTGCTTCACAGCCGTCTCTTCCTCTTCGTCCTCGATGCGCTCCAGCAGCACCATCTCCAGGTTGCAGCGGTTCACGAAGGTATTATCGGGATCGAGCACATAGGCGATACCGCCAGACATCCCCGCCGCAAAGTTGCGGCCTGTCGTGCCCAGAACGACGACACGTCCGCCCGTCATATATTCGCAGCCGTGATCGCCGACACCTTCCACGACCGTATGCGCGCCCGAGTTCCGCACCGCGAAGCGCTCGCCCGCGATCCCGCGGATGTACGCTTCGCCGCTCGTCGCGCCATAGAAGGCCGTATTGCCGATAATGATGTTATCCTCGGCTTTATATGTCGCGCGTGGCGACGGCTTCACGATCAGCTTGCCGCCGGACAGCCCTTTGCCGACATAGTCGTTGCTGTCGCCGACGACCGTAAGCGTCATGCCGCGCGGCACGAACGCGCCGAAGCTCTGGCCTGCCGATCCTTCAAATGTGAAGCGGATCGTATCCTCAGGCAGGCCTTGCGCGCCATACTTGCGCGTCACTTCGCTGCCGAGTATCGTGCCCGTTGCCCGATTCACATTCGTAATCGGGAACGTGCCTTCCACGGCATCGCCCTGCGCGAGCGCAGCCTGCGCGGCTGATACGAGACGCTGCATATCCAGCGTCTCTTCGATGCCGTGGTTCTGCTCGCGCGTCTTGATGCGCGACGAGCCTTCAGGCAGCTCCGGCTGATACAGGAGCGTCGTCAGATCCAGATGCTTTGCCTTCCAGTGGCTGACCGCTTCTTTTATATTCAAGCAGCCGGTCTGACCGATCATCTCGTCTAGTGTACGGAAGCCGAGCTCTGCCATAATCTCGCGCAGTTCTTCAGCTACGAACATCATGAAGTTGACGAGATGATCCGGATCGCCCTTGAAGTTCTTCCGCAGCTCCGGATTCTGCGTCGCAACGCCGACCGGGCATGTGTCCAGCTGACACACGCGCATCATGACGCAGCCTACGACGACGAGCGGTGCAGTTGCGAAGCCGTACTCCTCGGCGCCGAGCAGCGCTGCAATCGCCAGATCGCGGCCGGTCATCATCTTGCCGTCCGTCTCCAGCTTCACGCGGTCGCGCAGATTGTTCAGGATGAGCGTCTGGTGCGTTTCCGCAAGCCCAAGCTCCCATGGCAATCCTGCGTGGCGAATCGAGCCCTGCGGCGAAGCGCCGGTACCGCCGTCATAGCCGCTGACAAGGATAATGTCGGCGCGCCCCTTCGCGACACCTGCCGCAATCGTGCCGACCCCCACTTCGGATACGAGCTTCACGTTGATCGCCGCGCGCGGGTTCGCATTTTTCAAGTCGTAGATCAATTCCGCCAGATCTTCAATCGAATATATATCATGATGCGGCGGCGGTGAGATCAAACCGACACCCGGTGTGGAGCCGCGAACCTCAGCTACCCATGGGTACACCTTGCGTCCTGGAAGCTGGCCGCCTTCACCAGGCTTCGCGCCCTGGGCCATCTTGATCTGGATCTCCTCCGCGTTAACGAGATAGTTGGACGTTACGCCGAAGCGGCCAGATGCGACCTGCTTGATCGCGCTGCGGCGCCAGTCGCCGTTCGTATCCTTCACGTAGCGCGCCGGATCTTCGCCGCCCTCGCCGGAGTTCGACTTGCCGCCGATGCGGTTCATCGCGATCGCGAGCGTCTCGTGCGCTTCCTTCGAGATGGAGCCGAATGACATCGCTCCCGTCTTGAAACGCTTCACGATGCTCTCTACCGGCTCAACCTCATCGATCGACACCGGCTCGCCCGCCGGCTTCAGATCGAACAGCGAACGAAGCGTACCGTTCTGGCTGTGTTCGCCCTGCACGAGCTTGGAGTATTTCTTGTACAGCTTATAGTCGCCTTTGCGGCAAGCTTCCTGCAGCGTGTGGATCGTCTGTGGATTGTACAGATGCTCCTCGCCGTGCTTGCGCCATTGATATTCGCCTCCGGTATCAAGCTCTCGATCACGTCCTTCTTGGCTCGCAAATGCTCGATAATGCTGAGACAGTGTCTCCTCCGCGATCTCCTCGAGACCGATGCCGCCGATGCGGGATGCTGTCCACGTAAAGTATTCATCTATGAAATCGGATTTCAATCCGATGGCTTCAAATATCTGTGCGCCGCGGTACGATTGTACCGTCGAGATGCCCATCTTCGACAGAATCTTAACGACACTTTTCGTTGCGGCTTTAATATAGTTCTTGACCGCCTTCTCATGCGAGACACCGCGAAGCAGCCCTTGTTTAATCATGTCATCCAGCGTTTCAAATGCCAGGTACGGGTTCACCGCATTCACCCCGTATCCGAGCAGCAGCGCATAATGATGCACCTCACGCGGCTCGCCCGATTCCAGCATAATGCCGACCTTCGTCCGTGTTCCTTGACGGATCAGGTGGTGATGCAAGCTGGATACCGCGAGCAAGGCTGGTATCGCCGCGTTCTCCGCATCAACTCCGCGGTCCGACAGGATGATAATATTATGGCCCTTCCCTATGAGCCGATCTGCCGCTTCGCACATGAGCTTGATCGCCGCGCGCAGACCTTCCGCGCCTTGCTCCGCCGTGAACAGGATTGGAATCGTAATCGACTTGAAGCCCGGGCGGCGAATATGGCGCAGCTTCGCGAACTCTTCATTCGCGAGCACCGGCGTCGCGAGCTTAATGTGGCGGCAGCTCTCCGGCTCAGGATTAAGCAGGTTGCGCTCTGGTCCAATCGTAGTTCCCGTCGCCGTTACAATCTCCTCGCGAATCGCATCGATCGGAGGGTTTGTGACTTGAGCGAACAACTGCTTAAAGTAGTTGTATAAACGCTGCGGCCGATCGGACAGCACCGCGAGCGGCGCGTCGTAGCCCATCGAGCCTATGGGCTCGACACCGCTTGTCGCCATCGGCTCCAGCGTCTTGCGCAGCTCTTCAAAAGTATACCCGAACGCCTGCTGCAGCTGAGTCACATTATCGTGATTCGGCTCCAATGCTTCCGGCGCGTCCGGCAGACCGTCAAGGTCAACGAGATGCTCATCGAGCCACTCCTGATATGGATTCTCGGCAGCAATCTGCGCTTTAACCTCTTCATCGGATATGATGCGGCCTTGTGCAGTATCCACGAGCAGGATACGACCTGGACGCAGGCGATCCTTATAGAGCACATTCTCAGGCGGAATATCCAATACGCCTGCTTCCGATCCCATTACGATCAGATCGTCCTTCGTCACATAATATCGAGCGGGACGCAAGCCGTTGCGGTCCAGTATAGCGCCGATCTGAACACCATCGGTAAACGCCATGGCCGCCGGTCCATCCCACGGCTCCATCAAACAGCTGTGATATTCATAGAAGGCGCGCTTAACTGGGTCCATGTTCTCATTGTTCGACCACGGCTCCGGTACCATCATCATCGCCACATGCGGCAAGGAGCGTCCTGCCAGGTACATAAATTCAAACGTATTGTCGAACATCGCTGTATCTGAGCCGTCCGGATTAATGACTGGCTTGATCTGCTCCAGCTCTTCACCGAATGCATCCGACTGGAACAAAGTTTGACGCGCGTGCATCCAGTTCACATTGCCGCGCAGGGTGTTGATTTCACCGTTATGGATCATGAAGCGGTATGGATGAGCCCGCTCCCAGCTCGGGAACGTATTCGTGCTGAATCGAGAGTGGACTAGCGCAATGGCAGAATCAAGAGTGTCTTGTTGAAGATCGAGGTAGAACTGACCAACCTGCTCCGTGGTCAACATGCCCTTGTATACGATCTTGCGGAAGGACATGCTCGGGATGTAGAACGTATCGGCGCCTTCTGCATCTGAGTAGCGAATGGCAAGCTCTGCCCGCTTGCGGATCATGTACAGCTTGCGCTCGTATGCAAGATCATCCGCAAGGTCGCTGCTGCGTCCGATAAACACCTGACGAACATAGGGCTTAACCGCCTTGGCGGATTGACCGAGCATCTCGTCGTAAGTCGGCACGGTCCGAAACCCGATACATGTCTGGCCCGCTTCTTCAATAATCTCCCGCAGCACTGCTTCATGCTGCTCACGAATACGCTCATCCTGCGACAAAAACAGCATGCCGACGCCGTATTGTCCGGCTTCCGGGAGCTCAATTCTTTGCTCCTTCATCTCATTCGAGAAGAAACGATGCGGAATCTGCAGCATAATGCCCGCTCCATCGCCAGTATTCGGTTCACTGCCTTGACCTCCGCGATGCTCCATACTGACCAATACGGCCAACGCTTGGCGAACGATGTCGTGGGACCGCTGGCCTTTAATATGAGCGACGAACCCCATACCGCAAGCGTCTTTCTCAAACTGCGGGTCGTACAAACCCTGCTTTAATGGTAAACCGTATCGATTCATAGAAAGCAACCTCTCTGTCCGCATTTTATTTCGAAGTATTGAATACTTATAATTATTCATTCAAATTGTTTTACTATTTTATCACCGCGCTCCAAGCCTGACAATTTAAATATTTTATGATTGCGATAAGATTTGTTTTTGCTTGGCAGCCGTCACTGTACCTATTCCCGCTACGCCCGACCGCATATGACATATTATATGAAGTGCATAGTTAATCATGCTTTTGTCTCATTTTGTAGCCTTAACATTGACGCGGTAAACCTGCTCATTCAGGGATGGGGCATCAGGCATGAATAATTGTATTTTTATGCATTATTATGAATACAAATATACATACACAACCATTCAAATCTATTCTCAAGCCATGCTCCTCACACCCACCAACCGTCTCGTCCAACCTGTTTTCAGTCCAAACTTTATGTCGAATAATGCAAAGACCGCAGCCCTCTTTAATAGAGAAACTACGGTCTTGATCCATCGATTATTTATTTGACTGTAACACGAAGCGTTGTCGATTTTCCATCAAATGTGATTTTGATCGACCCGCTTCCCTTAGACACACCTTGCACATTGCCTGGTGATACCTTGATCTTCGTACTTGAAGGAACCGCGACTACCTTCGAAGTGACATCAACCACTTCTCCTGTATCATAGATCGCGCTTACCTTCCATGTTGCGCTCTGACCTACCCCCAGCTTAATGCTGGAAGGATTCGCTTCAATCTTCAACAGCTTCGGCTTGACGTATACCGGTATTTCAAGCTTCGTTCCTTGGTACTCTCCAACCAGCTTGGTATTGCCGATACTTACGCCCTTCACGGAGCTGCCTCTAACAGTTGCAATCTTCTCATTTTCCACTTTCCAATCAATCTTGGAGCCGAGCGAGATCGTCTTGCCATTCTTGTACTTGCCTGTTACTTTAATCGTTTCAGACTTGCCTACATTCGTATAGATACTCTGCGGTTCAATCTCATAGCTCACAACCGCTTCTTCAATCGTAACTTTAAGCGACAGCTTCACATTGGAAAATGTACCATTCAACGTCATTTTGCCAGCGACCAGCGCCTTCAGCTTGTCATCCAGCACAAGCAGATTCGGAGAGGTGGATTCCCAATCCACTTCTTTCGTCACATCCTGCTCTTCTCCGTCCGTGTATATAACGGTGACGGTAGGAAGCTCTGATTCTTTACCGGTAATGAGCTTAAGCTCATCTGCGTTCGCCTGCATAATAAGTGCTTTGCGATTAACTTTGACGTTCAGAATCATCGTCTTGCCGTCAAGCACACCGATCAACTGCGCTTCACCGCGCTTTTGTGCTTCGATCTTGCCATCGTCGACCGTCACGATATCTTCATCGCTGGATGTCCACTTCATGATTTTGCTGACATCAACTTTGTCGCCACCAAGTGTTACACCATTAACGACAGGGATGTCCACGATATCATCGACATAAACGTCCAGCTCGCGAATTCCAGATTCGTTCGTATCTGTCTTCTCGTCTTTCCATTCAATGTCTTTAATTATTGGGTATACCGTTACTTCAAGGGACTTTGTCAAACCTTTGTACGACGCCGTAATCGTCGCAGTTCCCGCGCTCTTAAAGCGAAGAACACCCTTATCCACAGTCACGGCCATCACGTTGCTGGACGTCCATTCTGCTTCCTGGCTGACATCAATCGTATCCACTTGGCCTGTTGCGTCATTTTTCTTCATTACATATGTAGATATTTTCTCTTCTGGGTCGCCGATCATTCTATTCAGCTTCTCGCTTGGCTCCATGCGCATCGCTTGGAACGATGAACGAACAACAGCGGTTATGGAATCGGTGCGGCCTAGATAGGATACCGTAATGGTCGCAGTACCTACATTAATAGGCTTCACTTTACCATTCTTCACTTCTACCACATTGTTATCGCTCGATGACCATTCGGCTTTATCGGCTACATCCAGCATGGCACCGTCTGGTTGCTTAACCAACGCAGCCAATTGCTGTTCCGCGCCGCCGTATTCAAACTCCAGCAGTTTATCGGGAGCAATCTTAATCTCATCGTACGGAATGCCTACCGTTAACTTAATCGTCTTCGACATCCCTTTATACAATACCGTAATATCCGCTTTACCTTTGCTCTTTAGCGTGACTTTACCTTTAGATACATCCGCGACTTCCGTGTTGGAAGACGTCCAAGTTGCGAGATCCGTTACATTGTCTTCTGTAACAGGGTTGGTATCTTTCGCAATTGCTTTCCATTCCGGCTGCATACCTAGCTGTAAAGTTTGCTCAGCCGCAACTTCTAGGTTGGATTCCGCATTCTGTACAACAAGAGTGTCGTACATGTATTTGGAGACAACCGTTTTCTTCAATGTAAAGGACTGATACTTAGCGGTAATTTCCGCTTTCCCTTCACCTACACCTTTAACCCAGCCATTCTCTACGGTTACAACATTCGGATTAGAGGAGGTCCAGGTTGCTGCGCCTGTTACATCTCTCTTGCCGCTCTCTTCTTTAATCGTAGCCAACAATTTAAGCTGTACAGACTGGTCCTCTACAATAACATCAACCTGCGGCGATTGGTTCTCAAATTCGACATTGATCACGGTTTCTGCCGCCTGAGCGACTCCGTTGAATGGTAATACGCCAACAATCAGCGTTATAACTAGCATTAAGGCAAACCATGATGCCTTCTTGCGTCTTACATTCACTTGAACTTCCCCTTTCCACATGACGGTAATGTCACAAAGATTCATATACATACTATAACGGTTCTTTCGCTATAAAATGTTATGAGGAATCGACAAATTCCATTATTTTTGTGTAAAATGAGTCATTCATCCTAGTTCCTGCTTACGGCTATCTGCAACTATCTGCCATAAATAAAACACCTCTACCTGCGACCACAGATGGTCTACAGATAGAGGTGCTTTTCATAGATTGATTAAGCTGCTACTGTTGGGTTCTGCTGCGCCTCATTCTTGCTTTGGCGAGCTTTGACCGTAAAGAATGTGAATGTAATCGCTGCGAATACGACCATATATATTGCAAGTATGCCAACTTGATGCCACATCGCGCTTATATCTCCAGTTGAGATTACAGCTTTGAAGCCCATTACGGTGTAAGTCATTGGCAACAACGGTCCAATGGCTTGCATAAAGTCAGGCGTCAACTCAACTGGGAATGTACCGCCACAGGATACCAGTTGTAGAATTAGCAGAACGATTACCATGAATCGACCTGGGTTGCCTAGCGTCGTCACAAGGGACTGAACGATCAGCATAAAGGTTACGCTGGTCAGAATCGTGAACAAGATGAACATGCCGGTATCTTTCACTTCAAGTCCAAGACCTTGCATCATGACCCAGTCTGCGATCAGCGCTTGGACAACACCTACGGACAGGAAGAGCATTGTCTTACTGAAGAATCGGCTCCAGCCGTTTGCGAACGGATCAGGCGATTCTACCAATGGTATGATGATCGTCAAGATTAACGCACCTACGTACAAGCCTAAGGACAAGAAGTATGGTGAAAAGCCAGTACCGTAGTTAGGTACTTCATAGACACTGGATTCTACAAGCTTGACTGGTTTAGCGTACATTTCAACACGTTCGTCTGTTGATTTAATTTTCGAAGCACCGTCTGCAGCCTCGTTCAGCTTAGTCGAAAGCTCATTAGAGCCGTCTCCTAATTGAACTGTACCTTCATGCAGCGCCTCGCTGCCTGCTGCCAGCTTGCTTGCTCCGTCTGCCAGCTGATTGATTGCGTCTTCTGCTTGCGTTACTCCGCCTTGCAAGCCGGAAACGCCTGTTGCGAGCTTATCTGCTCCTGCTGCAAGCTGCTTGCTGCCCGCAGAAGCTTCATTCAGCTTCGTATCGAACTGCTTCATTCCTGCTGTCAGTTGATCCTGACCAGCAGTGAGTTGCTTCGCTCCTGCAGACAATTGCTGCTGACCTTGATTCAACTGGTCTGCGCCTTCAAGAACCGACTTGCTGGCAGCGACCAGTTGTTTCACCGCTGGGTTCTCTGCCAACTCTGGACTCATCTTCGTCAGCTGCTCTAAGCCGCCGGATAACGCTGCCGCGCCCTCTTTCAGCTTAGCACTGCCTGCTGCCGATGCTTCCAAGCCCTGCTCTAAGCCTGCAGCTCCTTGCTGCGCTTGCTGAGCACCATCCAGCAGCTGCTTATGTGCTCCAGACAGTTGACCAAGTCCGCTGCTCAACGAAGCTGCACCGCTGTTTAATCCGTTAACGCCATCCGTCAACTGCTTGACGCCGCTGTTGAGTGGAGCTACGCCCTGTTTCAACTGAATAGCGCCGTCTGCCAGCTTATTCAAGTTCTCATTCAACGTTTGAGCTCCATCTGCCAGCTCGACTGTTCCATCATGCAGCTTGCCAGCGCCGTCGCCGGCTTCCTTCAAGCCGTCAGAAGCCTTCCCTGCTACCTCAAACATAAGAGTTGTATAGGCCTCTGTTACATTACTGGATATCTCTGAATTGATTTCTTTTATAGCAGCGTCTCCGATCTGAGCCGCTAAGAAGTTATGACCTTCATTTGTTTCAAAAATGAGCTCTGCAGGCTTCGGCTCATCATCCATCAGCGTTGTCGCCTGCTTCGAGAAATCTTGCGGGATGGTTATCGACATATAATAGCGATCATTAATCAGACCATCTTTCGCTTCATCCGCTCCTACAAAGTTATACTGAAAATCATTGCTTTTCTTCAGTTCATCCGTAAGCTCTTCACCTACGGCGAAGGTTTTCCCTTCAAAAGTGACACCCTCATCCAGATTTACAATTGCGATAGGGAGATCTCCCAATCTCGCATACGGGTCCCAAAAGGTCCCGACAAACAAGCCGCCGTACATAACTGGGATTAACATGACTGCAATAACTGGTATGAGAAGCTTCGGACTCTTTAATATTTGCTTCCATTCTTTGCCGAACAATCTTAAACCTTTCATAGTGTTGTTCCTCTCTTTTATTTAGAATACTTCTTCTGGAGATGTGATATTTCACACTGACATCATTTGCCAAAACCATCTGACTATTTGGCTCATTTGGTCATTCGAGGCAAAAGGAAACGACTCGTCTTCCGGCCAACAATTCGCTTTAATCTACGAATCGTAAACCATTGTGTTGCGGAAGTCGTGACCTTTGGCGATCTTCTTATGAATCAGATATCGAGATTGCTTTGAAAATATGATGGTAGAACAGCCCTTTAATCGTCTGCTCTTCCAGCGGCTCATACATCTTGTTCCACTCGGTCGTAAGCGACTTGTACAACTGGTACATGATGAAACTAGTCAACTTAGGATCAAGCTGTTTTATCTCTTTCTTATCCATAGCCGTCTGCAGCTGACGCTCCATATAATGAAGGAGTTCATGCTCAAGCCTGTCGAGCGCTTCCTGCGCCATCGGTGTTCCAAAGTCGCGCAGCTCTTGAGACAGCTTCATAGCCAACTCATGCTTGCTGCGGAAGTAGAGCACTTGATCCAACACCTTGTACATACTCTCAAAGAAAGGGCGCTTCACTTTGATCTCGCGATCTGCAATCTCCTTCATTTCCAATATCACGGACTGTATGATCTGATCAAAGAGCTCTTCCTTAGTTGCAAAAAAGGTGTAGATCGTGCCTTTGCCAACCTTCGCAATCTTCGCGACTTGATCCATCGTCGTTGCCTTATAGCCGAATAAAGCGAATGACTGGGCGGCTGCTTCTATAATTTGTTTGCGTCGATCTACGGACATCGGTGTCACTCCTTTCCAGCTAACCGAATAACACTCATGTATCACAATCTAAACCCTAGTGACTGAATGACCAGTTTACTTATTTGGTCACCGAGTCAATGGAATCACTCTATCACAGTCGAATGTAAATTGCAACAGTCTTTTCTGAAAAAGTTCTGTTACATGTTATTGTTGTTTTTCATACGACAGGACCCTGACTAATCCAGCACTCTGAATTGCAATGTAATCGGCAAAGTGTTGTACGGAATACAACATTGTTGATCATCCTAAGCTCTTCGTATATCAACAACTAACCAAAACTAGCCTAATAAAATTACACATTAAATTATGTATATGGTTCTGGATGATTCTGTACGGATTAAAGGTTATAATATGATTGGGTGAAATAGATGAAAAAAACAAGAATCCTTCTATTATCTGAAGGTTTCGGTACTGGACATACACAAGCCGCGCATGCGTTGGCTAATGGATTGAAGCGTCTCGACCCCGATATCCATCCTCGAGTGATGGAATTAGGCAAGTTCCTTAATCCAACTGTAGCGCCGCTTGTCATTGAAGCTTATCGGAAGACAGTCAGCACGAGGCCGAGGCTCGTTGGTTTATTGTACCGTAAACAATATCAAAAGCCGCTTAATCGCATTACACAGCTTGCCTTACATCGAATTTTTTATACTCATGCATCTCTGGTTGTGCAGCAGCTTAAACCTGACGCAATCGTGTGTACGCACCCATTTCCGAACATCATTATGTCCCGTCTGAAGCGAGCAGGACTCCAGGTTCCTCTCTATACTCTCATTACGGATTATGATGCCCATGGATCTTGGATTAATGATGAAGTCAACCACTATCTCGTATCCGCCGAAGTTGTAAAGCGCAAGCTGCTGGATCGTGGAGTATCGCCGGATCGAGTCAACGTATCTGGAATCCCTGTACACCCGAAGTTCTGGGAACGTTCCTCTCAAGAAGATGCGCGAACTGCGCTCGGGCTTCGTTCTATGCCAACTGTCATGTTTATGGGCGGCGGATGGGGGCTGTCGCTTAATGATGTGAGGTTGGATGAAGTCACTCAAAGATGGCGTGACCGAGTTCAGTTTCTGTACTGTATGGGAAGCAATTATAAAATGATCGATCGAATGAAGCAGAACCCTGCCTTTCAGCATCCGAATGTACATATTTACGAGTTTACGAAAGAGATTCCCGTCATGATGGACGCTTCTAATCTGCTCGTAACGAAGCCGGGGGGCATGACCTGTACCGAAGGCATGTTGAAAGGAATCCCTATGCTGTTCGATTCGCCCATACCAGGTCAGGAAGAGGAGAACTGTTCGTACTTCATCGAACGAGGCTTCGCTCAGATGATGGACAATCATACGATCTTGGAGGAGTGGTTAGAGGCGATATCGTCCGATTCTGACAGTCAGATCAGGGACAAGTTCAGCAAACCGATCTCCAGAGAGTACATGGAGCAGTGTCCAAGAGAATTGCTCCAGCTCATTGAAGAAATCCGCTTGAAACCGGAACATATCCGAAATTAATCACGATACCCGCTTATTGCGAGCAAAGGTTATCATCACGGAGGAGAATTGTATGCTGTATAAGCCGTTTGGTATAGCTGGATTCATCTTGGTTGTTAGCTCGATGGTATTGAAGTCATTAGGTGTTACCCAAAATCTGACCATTCTTGGCATTATCGCACTTGCTGGACTTATCTGCTTTGGCATTGCAGAGAATCAATTCGGCAAACGTCATTGGCTTGTAAAGTACATTGACTACGCTCCGCTGGTTGTGTTCGGATTTTTATTTGCCGTTCAGATGAGAGACCACGTGACGTCGATCTGGTATGCTGCAGCCATCATTCCGTTAAGCGCGCTTTCCGGCTGGGAAGCGAATCGTATGGCGCGCAAGGAGAAGTACCGCACGATGAGGCGGATCGAAGAGATGCTGCCTAAGCAGCCGACAGAGCATAAGCATCATTAATGAAAGGGAGCGTACCTGTAGAGTTGATTACAGGTACGCTCCCTTTTTTAGTTGCCGGAGGTATCAATGGATACCTCCGGCAAGCCGAGCTGTGCGCTTGCGCGGGGCTGAGACGTTGATTTTCTGTGTCTCAGACCACTGAAGGGGCTTGGACGGCTCCTTTTGGTGGCTGAGATGCACTTTTTCGACGTCTCAGCTCATTTTCGCGCCCTTTTCGGGGCCGAGACGTTGATATTCTGCGTCTCAGACCGCTGAAGGGGCTAGGGTTGCACCTTTTGGAGGCTGAGATGCACTTTTTCGACGTCTCAGCTCATTTTCGCGCCCTTTTCGGGGCTGAGACGTCGATTTCCGACGTCTCGGACCGCTGAAGGGGCTTGGATGGCTCCTTTTGGTGGCTGAGATGCACTTTTTCGACGTCTCAGCTCATTTGCGTGCCCTTTTCAGGTCTGAGACGTTGATTTTCGACGTCTCAGACCGCTGAAGGGGCTTGGATGGCTCCTTTTGGTGGCTGAGATGCACTTTTTCGACGTCTCAGCTCATTTTCGTACCCTTTTCGGGGCTGAGACGTTGATTTTCTACGTCTCGGACCGCTAAAGGGGCTTGGATGGCTCCTTTTGGTGGCTGAGATGCACTTTTTCGACGTCTCAGCTCATTTTCGTGCCCTTTTCGGGGCTGAGACGTTGATTTTCTGCTTCTCGGACCCGGCAGGCGCATCGCTTGGCGCTTGTGCGGAGCTGAGATGGCAATTGGCAACGTCTTCGGTGGTTCATGATCTCAATTTTTTTGACCCGCTTTGTATTTCCCCTCATCCTTACCCTTCATGATTTCCCATAGTTTCATCTTGTGTCCCTCATCGTCAATCCGGTTTCTTTTACAGATAAGCGCCTAAGTCATATTTGAAATATGGTCCTTATGTAGCAAGTGTCCTAAAGGATTTCGCGGCTTTTCAAGTAAAACAAAAAGGGTTTATCCATTTGAAAAGGTCCATCAACAACCATATTTACCCAAATATTTCGAAACATATCTATCACGAACAGCGTTATATAGTCTGATAAGTTTATTGGGAACACGATCACGACAAGGAGTGAGAACATGAGAAAAACGGGTATTTTCGTAATTCTGATTAGCATATTCTTACTAACAGCTTGCACTAGCAGTGGAGGCAATCCACTCGATACATCCTTACCAGAAGAGAATTCTCTCCAATCAAACACGTCAACTGCAGAATCCAACAAGCCAGAAAAAATTGAGCTCCCAACTCTAACATCCTTTTTAAATTTTGATGAGCTAGAGCAGTATAGAATGATGACTGGAACCGGTAAAGAATTATCGGAGGAGGATCTAAAAACCCTTTCAATAGACAAAAAACAAAAAGATTATGTAGAGGTTGTAAAAGCCTACATAAAGCAAGAAATGAAGCAGGAGCCCATTTTCTTGGATAGTGTAGATGGAACCTATAATCCCAAAAAAGTAATCGTTGGATCAAAAGAAGGAAATATCTATTTGCTGCAACTTCAAAAGTGGTACAACTACAATGAAATATGGACAGTCAAGAATCACGCCCTTTTGGATGACAAAGAGAATGCAGTTTCTCCAAGAAAAAGTGTAGAGTACCAAATCGTTGATGAAAAAGATCTAAGCACGTCACTACAAAAACAATTAAATCAAAAGATTGCATCGGGAGAAAAACATAGCTACATTCACGAAGAAGGTATCACTTATATCCTACTTAAAGCTCCTGAAGGACAGTCTGTTGAAGTGAAAAACATATTTGGTGATGAATTCTCAATTGAGATTGATTACTCCGTCATAGGGAATACCTATCCTGAGTATGGGGAAAATCCACAGCTACTTATTAAGGTTGACTCACCAATATCTGATATTATTTTCAGAGAATATTCCTCAATAAAAACAGACCTTGAAAGATTAAATATGCCGTGAGATATAATTGAGGTACATGCGCTTGAATCGCCTTTACCATTTATAGCAAGATAATAATGGAATATATAGATCTTATATTAGAAAAGCGACCTGCTCCATTAGGAGAAATCGCCTCTAAGGTCTTAATTCACATTATTGTAGTCCTTCACGTCATACGTGAGATTCTCAGGGAAGGTAGCCGCGTCCGCCTCTATTAAGCCTGTACCGGCTCCGTTAGATTCGGAGCAGTCGATACCTTCACAACGCCTCCGCCTGAGCGAATCGATTCCGTCGCCGCACAGCCTACAGCTACGCTCATGCGCCCCGCAAGCGGCGTCGCGATAGGCTCCTTGCCATCCAGTATCATATCAACGAAATCCTTACAGATGACAGGATCAGCCCCTCCGTGCGAACCGTGAGCTTCCTTCACCTCGTACACCCGATCCGCAAGCTCTCGGTCTGTGTTCGAACGGCGCGTCCAGACGTATACCTTATTGTCCACCTCGCTGTTCTCCATGCGCCCCTCCGTACCGATGAAGGTATAATTGCGCTGATAATCCGGTGTAAAATGACACTGTAAATAAGAAGCCTTAATCCCGCCCTCGAGCTCCATAATGACCATGTTATTATCTTCAACATTTACTTCTTCACGGAATGCACACTGGTTCAGACTGCCGGAGCTTGCTTCAGTACATGTCTCCCTCTCCTTGCAGGTTGGGCATGTCAGATCATTCGGCTTATCGCCGCCGAAGAAGTCCAGACTTCCAAATGCCGACACCTTGGTTGCATAACTTCCGGTAATCCAATGAATAATATCAATGTCATGGGAGCCCTTCTGCAGCAGCAGTCCTGTCGTATTATTCGAATTGGCATGCCAGTCGTGGTAATAGTAATAACCGCCAAACCCGACAAAATGGCGCACCCATACAGCTTTTATCGTCCCAATCGCACCTGAATCGACGATCTCCTTCATCGTACGGTACATATTCATGTAGCGCATATTGAAGCCTACCATCAATCGCTTGCCGGATTCTTTCCACGCCTGCAATATGTTGTCGCAGCCCTCCACCGTGATCGCTAACGGCTTTTCACAGAACACATGCTTGCCAGCCCGAAGCGCTGCCACCGCATGCTCTTCATGAACATAGTCAGGTGAAGTAACGGCAATCGCATCGATATCATCACGAGCAATCAGCTCACGGTAATCTGTCGTTACGAAGGCATCTGGATTAACATCGTCTTTGAATTCCTGCAGCCTTTCTGGGAATATATCCGCCGCTCCTACAACGATGGATCGCCCTTCTGGATTATGCCAGTACTTGGCGATACCGCCTCTCCCTCTCGCTCCGATGATACCGATTCTAACTTGTTTCATGTGATCTCTCCTCCTACTCGCCTACTTGTTTTGAGTTTGAATTAGCTCACCTTAACACTGCATAACGCTCTCACTTCTTAATATCGATCATATGCGGTCTGATGGATCTCTTGATATCGCTTTACACTCATCTGCTCAAATTGCTAAGCGTAGCATGAGGGCCACACATCATCCATCTTAATGGAGTTCTTCTCGGCATCTTCCGCATTCTTCATTGTAAACGCTTCCTAAACCACCCTTATATAGCTTCGCCACATACTCAAGCAATTCCTTGTATTTCTACGTAGCATGGATGTGAAGGATATTTCACCAAGTGCTTCATTTGGGTAGAGACGATTGTGGTGATCGAGAAGCTTGATTCCTCTATCCAAAACATTGCGCAAAAAAAGATAATTTTGGGTAGTAATATGATAATAATTTTCGAAAGTAAATGTGCATTTTTTTTTGGAAAATCGAGGTTGTTTGTGCCATTATAGTACGCTAACAATTACATCGTCAACCCTTAATTTTCCAAAATAGAGTAATCATTCTTCATTTTTTGGGTGCAAATTTCCCAGATTATTTCTTCAGAGCCAAGCGACCCAGCTATTGAATTCGTAAGACGCAACAAAACCGCCGGAGCATTAGCCCCAGCGGTTTTTGAAATAAGGACATATGTGTTTTAGCCTTGAAGCAGCAGCTCTTCTGGATCCTCCAGCAGTTCCTTCACTGTACGCAGGAAGCTGACCGCTTCAGAGCCGTCGACGATGCGATGATCGTATGAGAGCGCGATGTACATCATTGGACGGTTCTCCATACGCTCTTCATCAATCGCGACCGGACGGAGCTGGATCGTATGCATGCCGAGGATACCTACCTGCGGCGTATTCAATATCGGTGTAGACAGCAAGGAGCCGAATACACCTCCATTGGTAATCGTAAAGGTGCCGCCTTGCAACTCATTAAGTGAAAGTGTGTTGGAACGTGCTTTCTCCGCCAGGTGCAAGATCTCTTTCTCGATTCCCGCAAAGCCTAGCTTGTCAGCATCTCGAACGACAGGCACAACCAAGCCTTCCTTCGCGGATACAGCGATACCGATGTCGTAGTGCTTCTTCACGATAATGTCCTCGCCGTCAATCTCCGCATTCAACAGCGGGTATTTCTTCAGCGCGCCGACAACCGCCTTCGTGAAGAAGGACATGAAGCCGAGACCTACATCGTTCTTCTCCTTGAACGAATTCTTGCGGCGCTTGCGGACGTCCATAATCGCGGTCATGTCCACTTCATTGAAAGTCGTCAGCATAGCTGCCGTTTGCTGCGCTTGCACGAGACGCTTCGCAATCGTCTGGCGGCGGCGCGACATGCGGACGCGCTCTTCGTGCGGAGCTAGCGCGACCGACTGCGACGCACTGGCAGGCTGCACAGCAGCACGCTCAACCGCGCGCTCAGCAGGGCGCTCTGCCCCGCTTGCTGCGCCAGCGCCTGTGCGCACATCACCCGCGTGCACGCGTCCGATCGGATCGCGCGGGCGGATATCGTCCAGCGCGACGCCTTGCTCACGCGCTAGCTTGCGCGCTGCCGGCGTAGCGTGCACCGCTTCGCCATTGCTCTGCGGCGCTTCGGCAGCAGCCTTGGCCGGCTCAGCAGCCGGAGCCGGAGCTGGAGCCGCAGTAGCCGCTGCCTCTAGAGCAGCCGCAGGGCTGCTCACCGGCACTACGCCCGCCGCTCCAATCGTTCCGATCACTTCGCCGACGCCAACTACCTCGCCTGCTTGGCGAATGATGCTCTCCATCACTCCGTCTGCTTCCGCACTTATTTCCAGATTAACCTTATCCGTTTCCAGCTCAGCCAGCACGTCTCCGTACTTAACCGCGTCGCCTTCCTTCACATGCCAACGATGAAGCGTTCCTTCTAGAATTGATTCTCCCAAGTCAGGAATAATGATATCTGCCATCTCGGTACCCTCCCATAAGATAACCTGTGTCATCTGCTACGCAGTCCATATCAATCACAATGAATTCCGTTTATTACACATCAAGAATCTATCGAATTCTATCCAGTGACATCGAGCTCGTTCACTCTCCGAGGCTTATCTCACTAGGGCTTCAACAAGGCGGGTGTCCAGCAGCGCCTCTGTTAAGAACAGATTCTGCTCATACGCGTGCACATCCGCATATCCTGTCGCAGTGGATGAACGTTCACCGCGTCCTACATAACGCAGCTGCTTATCGCCGACAAGCTCCAGCAAGCGCGGAAGCATGTAGGACCAAGCGCCCATATTGCGCGGTTCTTCCTGCACCCAGACGATCTCTTTCAATGCCGGCATGCGGCCGATCATTTCTTTCAATTCCACTTCAGGCAGCGGATACAGCTGCTCGACTCTAGCAATATGGAGCCAGCTCCAATCGCGGTCAGCGTCGTTTGCGACTCGATCAGCGAGTTCTAGAGATATCTTGCCGGAGCATAGAATCAAGCGCTCCACCTTCTCAGGCGCGCTGCCAAGCAGCGGTTCTTCCATAACTGGGCGGAAACGACCCTCCTCAATCTCCTGAATCGAGGACACTGCACGCGGATTGCGAAGCAGGCTCTTCGGCGCCATCAGCACGATTGGTCTTGCATCCATCGTTCCGCTGAGGGCTGCTTGACGGCGCAGCATATGGAAGTATTGCGCCGCGCTGCTCAGATTGGCGACCATCCAGTTCTCTTCTGCCGACAGCTGCAGGAAGCGCTCTAGACGCGCGCTGGAATGCTCTGGTCCCTGTCCTTCATAGCCATGAGGCAGAAGCATGATTAAGCTTGAATATTGGCGCCACTTGGCAAGGCCGGCGGAAATGAATTGATCGATAATTACCTGGGCCGCATTCGTGAAGTCTCCGAACTGTCCTTCCCAGAGGACCAGCGTCTCCGGCGCAAACACATTGTAGCCGTATTCGAAGCCGAGCACTGACGCTTCAGACAATGGGCTGTTGTAAACCGCGAACGATGCTTTCGCTTGCGGCAAGCCATGCAAGCTGCAATAGGTGCTGCCATTGTGCTCATCGTGCAGCACCAGATGGCGCTGTGCGAACGTGCCGCGCTCTGAATCCTGGCCGCTAAGTCTGATCGGCCGGCCGTCTTCCAGGATACTGCCGAAGGCCAGCGCTTCCGCCAATGACCAGTCGACCATGCCGTTCTCCTCCAGCGCTGCCGAACGGCGCTGCAGAATGCGGTTCAGCTTCGGATAGACGCTGAAGCCTTCAGGCGTCCGCAGCAATTCTCTGCTTATCCGGCGCGCACGCTCCGCTGTGATCGCAGTTGTGAGCTGCTCAGGCGCTACCTCGCGACTCAACTGCTTCGTTCCCATCGGTGCCGGGATCGACTTCACCGGCTCGGCCTTGATCTTGTCATAAGCCTGCTGCAGCTTATCTTGCACAGCCTGAATCATCGTTTCGAATTGCTTCTCCGCAATTACGCCTTCCTTCATCAGACGCTCCGCATACAGGTTAGCAACCGTAGCATGCTTTGCGATTCGATCGTAAATAATCGGCTGTGTCGCCGCGGCGTCGTCCATCTCGTTATGTCCGTGGCGACGGTATCCAACCAAGTCGATCAGGAAGTCTTTATTGAACGTCTCGCGGTATTCAACCGCCATCCGAATAGCTTCGATACATGCTTCCGGGTCGTCCGCATTGACATGGACGATCGGAATTTCATAGCCTTTGGCAAGGTCACTTGCGTACATCGTCGAACGTGAATCATAACGATCCGTCGTAAAGCCGATCCGATTGTTCACGATGATGTGAACGGTGCCGCCGTTTTGATAGCCGCGCAATTTATTAAAGTTCAGCGTTTCCGCAACTATGCCCTCTCCAGGGAAAGCCGCATCGCCGTGCATAAGCAGCATCGCCGCACGCTTCGTATCCTGTACCGGATATCCCGCCGCTTGACGATTATCCTGTGCCGCGCGAGTAAAGCCTTCTACAACTGGATTGACGAATTCCAGATGGCTCGGGTTATGGGAAAGAGTAACGCGCGTTTGCACGCGTCCTTCCTGTTCGAGCGCGAGATTCGCTCCAAGGTGATATTTTACGTCGCCGGACCAGCCATAATTGATGCCCATCGAGCCCTCGGAAGGCACTTGGTCCTTGTTCGGCGAATGGTGGAACTCAGAGAAGATCCGGTCATATGACTTGCCAAGCACATGCGCAAGCACATTCAAGCGTCCGCGATGGGCCATACCCATCATGACATGCTCAACCCCATCGAGCGTGAGCTCGCGGACTGCCGCCTCCAGCATCGGAACGAGAACATCTACGCCCTCAATCGAGAAACGCTTCTGTCCGACAAAGATCCGATGCAAGAACGTCTCGAACTGCTCTACCTGCAACAGGCTGTGCAGAAGCGCGATTCGCTCTACTTTCGTCATCGGCGTCTTAACGCCGGACTCCACCTTTTTCCGCAGCCATTTGCGTTCATTGCGATCATGAACATGCCCAAAGTCGAATGCGATCGACCCTGTATACAGCTCGCGCAGCCGCTCTATCGCCTCGTATGCCGTTGATACATCTTCCGGCGCATCCTGCCACACTAGACGAGATGGAAGCGCTCGCAATTCTTCGTCTGAAACATCAAATATTTCCGATTCAAGTCGTTTGATATCAGAAATACTGTCGAATCCAAGCGGATCAATATCAGCCGCCAGATGCCCATACACACGAATGCCGTCTGCCAGTCGAACTGCGGTGCCTACAGCCTCCATATTTGGAAGATTCCCCGATGCGGTCGCTTCTTCCGTAACTTGCTTATATTCAACCCCCGCTGTCGGCGGGCCGTAACGTTCAAACATTTCGCGATAATTTGCATCAACAGCATTGGCATCTTCAACGTAGCGCTCATACACCTGCTGAATATACCCCTCGTTAGGACCGATGAAAGACTTCCACACCTGCTGCGGCTCGAAATGTCCCTTTGCCATGAATCCTTACCTCCTCAGCCTCTCTATTCCTTTTGCAAATGAAACAAAAATGCTCAACCACTTGAACCTCTGTCATTGTGGAGATACTGGAATGATTGATGACGATAAGAGCTCATATTCATCTCATTTCGGCATTGAATCATTATCGGAGAGTTGGACTAAGAAGTGTTTCCACAACGCACTATTTTTTTGAATCCCCTTAATAAATACCATTTATTTCAATTAAATTGTTTAATTTTAAATTAAATATAATTAAAGTAAGGAAGAGTAACAATATCATTATTAGAACGGTCTACCCCCAAAAATTAGAACAATCAGGAAATTGACTTCTCATTTCGCAGGATATGGATTACGCTGTTGTCAGGAAATTCAGGAAATATCGTGTGACTAAAGGAGAATTATATTGAAAATAGATAGACTGCTATCCATCGTCATCCTGCTTATTAACCGAAAAATTGTGCAAGCAAAAGATCTTGCTGATACATTCGAGGTTTCCGTTCGGACCATCTATCGCGACATTGAGGCCATTAATCAAGCTGGGATTCCAATCGTGACCTACCAGGGCGCTAATGGCGGCATTTCACTCGCGGAGGGGTATAGACTGGATCGAAATCTACTGACTAACGATGAGCTTGCGGCGATCGTTACCGCCTTGCAGAGCATAGCATCGTCTCATCAAAGCTCAGACAATCAGATGCTGCTGGAGAAGATCACCAGCATTATTCCGCCATCAGAATCTGAGAAATTCAACATGAAGACACAGCAGATGATCGTTGATTTCTCGCCTTGGGGCAGTCATGGACGGCTGGAAGAGAAGCTTGTGCTGATGAAGCAGGCTATTGAGGAGCAGCATCCGGTTACCCTTACGTACTGCAGCGCGGATGGGTCGGTAACCACCCGCAGCATAGAGCCATATACGCTCGTCTTAAAGCGCCAGCACTGGTACGTGTACGCATACTGCCGACTTCGAGAGCAGTTCCGCTTCTTTAAGATGTTTCGCATCCGAGATATTCATATCGAGGATACCGCCTTTGTGCGACAGCCTATCGAGATCAATGAGCTGCCTTGGGATCAGGATTGGGGCAGGTCAGCACCGCCAGAAGCGATCGTGCTGCGCTTTGAACAGAACGCCAAGCATCTGGCGGAGGAATGGTTCGGGGTCGAAGAGCTGGAGGAAGACGAACATGGCAAATACGTCGTATCGGTTGCATTTCCTGAGGATAACTGGCTCTATGGCTTCATTCTCAGCTTCGGTGCAGGCGTCGAGGTCGTGAAACCAGAGCGTGTCCGACGCACGATTCAATCCATCGCCGCTCAGATTGCCGATAAATATAATTAAGCATCGCCTCATAAACCTGACAAATAGATGTCAAGTTCGTGCCTGTATACTGGAATCAAACCGATACAGGAGGGATTGCCATGATACAATCGACACAACCAATTCAATTCGCATGTCAAAGCTGCGGTATGCCGCTGCAATCAGAGGAGCAGTTCGGGACAGATCAAGATCATAACAAGACACAGGAGTATTGCATCTACTGCTACGAACAAGGGGCTTTCAAACAGCCGGATCTGACGATGGAGGAAATGGTCGAGGTATGCGTGCCGTTCTTAGTGGAAGAAGGAATGGAGGAGCAAGCCGCACGAAGTATGATGCAAGCTTGCTTGCCGCATCTGAAGCGCTGGTCTGGCAGCCAAGGGATTGAAGGCGCAGAAGAACACGCAAGACACACAGTCCGCATGGAGCCATACGCCATCGTTGAGCGAGAAGCCTTCACACTCGTCGGCATCACGACTCGCACAACAAACAGTCGCGAGTTTACCGCTGATGGTGCTATACCTGCGCTGTGGAACCGCTTCTGGCAGGAACAGACGCTGCAAGCTCTTGTCCAATCCGCGGACTCCCCAGAACCCGGCATCCTCTATGGCTGCTACTACAATTACGAGAACCAAGCCAACGGTGAATATACGGTGATGATTGGCACGAGCGCCAATTCTGAGCAGTCCACCTTAGCGGAAATGGAAACCGTACATGTACCTGCCGCAAAATATGCGGTGTTCACAACCGAACGCGGGCCGTTTGGCAAGGTTGTAGCGGATGCATGGCAAGCCGTGTGGGCATTGACAGCAGCTTCCGGCATCGAGCGCACCTATACAGGTGACTTCGAACGGTATGACGAGCGCTGCCAAGACCCTGAGAATGCCGTGGTGGAGCTGTATATCGCGATTAAGTAACCGCTTGAAGCTGCATACTGTTGCTTACTCAGCACACGAATGAGGAGGGGTACCCCTCCTCCCCTTGCGCAGGAATGGTCCATCTCGATGAAGCGGACACAGATGACGCTATTCCTTAAAATGTTCAGCATATTTGAGTCTTTGTGGACACAGAAGCCCTTATTTGCATCAAAACGATCATTTTCCTGGCGATTATGCTCAAATAGCAGATCTACGGTCCGCGTGGTTGGCGATACAGCGGCTAAAGTAACAAATAACGGCTCATGTGTCCGGATCGCCCGCCAACCGTCGCCGTCCATCTGTTCCATGCGCAGCCTCTTGCCGACAGAGTGAACACATTCCTAGCAAGTGCCAAAGCCGCACGCTGCGTCCCCTGCACGCAAGAAAGGAGGGGATTTCCCCCTCCTTCACTTCGAGCTTCGAACTTCGTACTTCATACTTCATACTTCGAGCTTCGAACTTCGTACTTATAATACTTGCATTTCGAACATTACCATTCATGCTTTTCCGCAATCCAAGCCGCATCACTCTACCGATTTCAACGATTCGATCATATGGATCTTTTTCAGCTTACGAGACATCACCAAGTTGACGAATAATGCAAACAATATCGTGATCACGACACTCAACAAGAAGCTGATCCCATGAATCTCTTTGGAAGGCAGTACCCCATCCAATGCTAAAGTGCTTAATATAAATCGATGGAGCGCAACTCCAAGCAACAGTCCTACTCCCGATCCAATAATCGTCAGCAGAATGTTCTCCCGGTATACGTACTTGGATACCTCATTGTCGTAGAAGCCCAGCACTTTGATCGTCGCAATTTCACGAATTCGCTCACTAATGTTCACATTGGTCAGATTATACAGCACTACAAATGCAAGCGCGCCGGCAGACACAATGATCAGGATGAGGACATAGTCAATGCTCTCGAATGACTTCTCAAACAGGTCTACTGCCGTTGAATTAAAGGAGACGGAAGCTATATTCGGATTCTCTATCATCTCTTGAGTCAACTGTTCCTCGACTTCCTTAGATGGCTCCTTCATCTTAGCAATCCAGCTGCTGTTGACCGCTTCCTCTTTAAATACCTGCTCGTAATAGCTAGGAGACATGTACACATAATGACTCAAGTAGTTCTCCGTGATCCCGCTCACTACTACGCTGCTTCGCTCTCCATCTCCATTGTCGAGCTGAAGGGTATCTCCCTCTTTAATGTCTAGATTGAGAGCAAGCTGATCGCTGATGATAACTCCATCATCCGCTAACGCCAGCTCTTTCTTGCTGCTGCCGTCTCGCAGTGTGACATATGTCTTGAACTGCTCTACATCCGTCGGTACGACGAGCGCTGCCTTCTTCTCCTCGCCATCAGCGGTTACGAGCTTCGCATTACTCTGGCTCACATTCATCATGGATGAGAAACGTTTATCTTCTTGCAGCTCAGCCAATGTCTGATCTTTCTGATCAACAGACAGACCCGCTTCGTACCGACCGGAGACATCATATTTGATAATATCCCCGAACTGGTTATGGACAACGGCTCCCATCGAATCTTTAATGCCGAAGCCCGTGAGCAGCAGCGCCGTACATCCCGAGATTCCGATCACGGTCATATAGAAGCGCTTCTTGTAGCGAAACAGGTTTCTCGCCGTCACCTTCTGTGTGAACGACAATCGTTTCCAGAGTAATGGAATTCGCTCTAACAGGATCTTCTTTCCCTGCTTCGGAGCTTTAGGTCTCATCAGCAGCGCCGGCGTCTCCATCAATTCGTTGTAGCAGGCGAGGAATGCCGCTAACGTGGTAATGATAACCGCCGCTAGTGTCGTCACCAGCACTAAAGGAATATCGAAGATTAGCTGTACTTCCGGCAGCAAATACATCGTATTCCACGCATCATAGATCACCTTCGGGAACACCGTAAACCCAATGAGCAACCCTACAACACTGCCTGCAATGCTGGCTGCAGCCGCATACGCAATAAACTTCGAGGCAATTGATATTTTGCTATATCCCAATGCCTTCAACGTTCCGATCATTTGCCGCTGCTCGTCCACCATTCGCGTCATCGTCGTCAGGCATACAAGCGCTGCAACCAAGAAGAAGAATACAGGAAATACTTTGGCTATCGCGTCCATTGTGGCTGCCGACTGCTTATAATCGGCATAGCCATATAGGGTGTTGCGGTCCAGCACGTACCACTTTGGCTCTTTGATGGCATCCACTTGCTGCTGCATCGCGGTCAACTGCGCCTGTACTTCTGGAGTTTTCTCTGCCCCAGGAGGAAGCTGACTCCGGAACAGTTCCATCTGCTGTTCCGCTTCATGCTTTACCTCATCATAACGCGCGGCGCTGCGCGCGATCCCCAGATTCTCCAATTCCGCCTTGACGTCGTTGATCGTCTCGTCATAACGATCCGAATACGTATCCTCTTGCATCGCGTTCTCTACTGTCAGCACAGCTTCTGTATAGGCATCCAGCTTGAAGTCGTCTTCAGGCACCATCATAAACAGATCAACCTTGCCATTGCCCAGCTCCGTCGCTTCTCCCTTTTCATACGAAATATAACGCGGAGACACCGCGGTTCCAACCACCGTATATTCTGTCGTCTTCAGCGAATCCGTCAGTTCCTGATCCGTTCCAGACGTTAATGTAATCTTAGATCCGATGGTTAAGCCTAATTCGTTCAACTCGCTCTGTTCGATCAAGCATTCTCCAGACTTCTCAGGATATCTGCCCTCAATAAGACGCGGTTTATTAATGAACTGCGGATCATCTTCACCCTTTAGGTCAGTCGGCATACCGAACACCTTCAAGACAACCTCTGACGATCCTGCCTTAGTCATAACATCCATGGAGTGAGTTGGATATACGCTGCGCACACCGGATATCTTCTCGATCTCTGCAATATCATCATCGGTCAATCCCAACGTCGATACCACTCTCAAATCCATCAGATTGTAGGTGTCATAATAGTGGTCCGCCGTATGCTCCATGACAGGGGCAGATACTTTAACCCCAGCAAAGAAAGCAACCCCAATCGCTATAATCGCGAATATGGACAAGAACCGACCGAACGATCTCTTGATCTCGCGCAGGGTATCCTTCGTTAAGGCATGCTTCATCACCATTCAATCCTTTCAACTGGCGTAGGATTGTCATTCACCGTGACTGAGCTTACCTTGCCGTTCTTCACCTGAATCACCTTGTCCCCCATCGGAGCCAGCGCAAGGTTGTGTGTAATAATGATCACCGTCATCCCTCGATTGCGGCATGTATCCTGCAGCAGCTTCAAGATCGCTTTACCCGTATTGTAATCAAGCGCGCCCGTTGGTTCATCGCATAACAGCAGCTTCGGATTCTTCGCTAACGCTCTCGCAATGGCAACACGCTGCTGCTCACCGCCTGACATCTGTGCGGGGAAATTGTCCTTACGCGCTTCCAGCCCGACAGCACGTATCGTTTCTCCGACATCCAACGGATTTTTGCATATTTGCGTCGCCAACTCCACATTTTCATATGCCGTCAGATTCTGTACGAGATTATAGAACTGGAACACAAACCCGATCTCATACCTTCTATAGGTAGTGAGCTCTTTCGCGTTATAATGACTGATCTCTTCATGATCGACATATATTTCACCGTTGGTGAGTGTGTCCATTCCGCCCAATATATTAAGAATCGTACTCTTTCCCGCACCGCTTGCGCCTGCCACAATGACAAACTCGCCTTTATTAATCGTAAAATCAACTCCGCTTAACGCTTCAATCTTTACCTCGCCCATCTGATAAACTTTTGTAACATCCTTAAATTCGATATAGCTGCTCATAAATAAGACCTCGCATGTCGTATAATGTTGACCTGTTATCGCTTAAGCATCTCTATTCTCTACGCTTCTTAAACCAACCGCTATTATCATTTTCACATGGTAAAATAAACTTATAATCAATGACCCCTGCGGTCAATGAGAATATATGTAAATCATAACACATCAGAAGCTAAGGACGTTTAATCCGCCTCATTTCGATTGAACACAAAAAAACGCCCCCTCATGACGAGGAAAGCGAATGACAGCCTTCTCTTGGAGAAGGTCATTATTAATGTATTTGAGTGAGTCATGGAATGTTAACCGTCTTCAAATGATTAAGATTCCAGCTTACCTTATCCCCAGTCGCATTGATAAGCTCGATCGCCTGGTTGTTTACCTTGTTCAGCAAGCCAATCTTATCCGGATGATCGCCGTGATCAAACATCACTAGATTCCCTTCAAGCCGCTTACACAATTCTTCAAATGTGCGTGACAGCGAGATGTGAACTGGATTGTAAGGCATCGATTGATGACTGAGTGAATAAGGCGTGATGTCTGGACGATAGGGAATTAACCATTTCAGATGATTCATGGATACAAACATTGCTTTATAGACGGGAGAATAAAAGACAAAATAGTCGTTCATAATACTGGTCAAATAGCCGTGAATAGGCTTATCTCCTGTTACGGCAATCTCAACAAACTGTCCTTTTGCATAATTCAATATTTTTCGAAATGAAAGGCTGTCTGATACATAATCGATCGGCTGTTCACTTGGAACCGCGCCTGCCCCTTCCTCCCCAGTCGGTGTAATTGGTTTGAACCGCTGGACATGAACTAAGGGGATGTAGTAAAACTGCTGTTCATGGAATAGAACCATCATATCTAGTCCAACGTCGATTAATACACCCTTTCGAATGTATTTTCCGGATATCTCTACCTCTACTTGTTTATTCATATATTGAGATAGATTACTCATTGCTGATACCTCCGTCTTCTAAGCCAATAAAATAATAGCTCCAAGTCACCCCATATGCGCGCACAACACCATTCCCTGCGTTATCTTTTCCCTCCCCTTATATATATCTCGGATGAATAATTGCTCTATATACATATATACGTTTCTGGGAAATAGCTCGTACTGAGCGATTCCCCAATTCTATTATTTTCAACTCTTTCATCACATAAATGTTCTCCTGTCCAATACATGCGGGTCATAGTTCCTGGCGAGAACTGTCTATGCCAGCCGAACACCAAAAAGCTGTCCCCTAAAGAGAGACAGCTTCTTCCCCTATATGCAAAAAAGTTTGCTTGAACTGTTCTAGCTCTTAGATCAGTCCAAATTCACGGCCCGCCTTCTGCAAAGCTTGCAGGGCAAATGCCAGATCCTGCTCCGTATGCTGGGCTGTAACGATCAGGCGAACTCTGCCCTTATCCATCGCAACCGTCGGGAACACGATCCCCTGTGCGCATACGCCTTCTTCCAGCAAGCGCTTCGAGAACTCTAGACTTCGCGCCGCATCGCCCACAATGATTGGGATGATCGGCGTCTCGCTCGCGCCGGTATCGAAGCCGGATGCTTGCAATGCGGCGCGGAAGCTGTTCGCATTCCGCCACAGCGTCTCGGTCAGCTCAGGCTCCGTCTGCAGCACTTCGATCGCAGCGATGCATGAAGCGGCTACAGCAGGCGGCAGCGAGGTGCTGAATAGGAAGGATCGCGAAGTGTTGATCATATAATCCTTTACAACCTGCCCTGTCGCCACATAACCACCGACAACACCAACCGCCTTCGATAAGGTGCCAATCTGGAAGTGCACGCGGCCATGCAGGCCAAAATGGTCTGTCGAGCCCTTGCCATGCTTGCCAAGCACTCCGCTGGCGTGCGCGTCGTCAACATAGACGAGCGCGTCATACTTCTCCGCCAGCTCGACGATCTCTGTCAATGGAGCGATGTCGCCGTCCATGCTGAACACGCCGTCCGTTATAACGACACGTTGGCGGTAGGAGCCGCATTCCTTCAGCACATCCTCAAGCTGATTCATATCCTTATGCGCGTATATCTTCCGCGCCGCCTTCGTCAATCGAATGCCGTCAATGATGCTGGCATGATTCAGCTCATCGCTGATCACCACATCGTCTGCTCCAAGAATCGCACCCAGCACACCTTGATTCGTCGTAAAGCCCGATTGGAACACAAGCGCCGCTTCCGTACCTTTGAACGCCGCAAGCTTCTGTTCCAGCTCATCATGGATTGCTAGAGTGCCCGTAATGGTGCGCACAGAGCCAGCCCCCACACCGTATTGCTCCGTTGCGGCTATAGCAGCCTGCTTCAGCTTCGGATGGTGTGTTAATCCCAGATAGTTGTTCGATGACATCTGCAGCACGCGCTGGCCGTTCGCCAGCGTCATCCACGCATCGGAGCCGTCCTGCCATACGGTCAGCGGACGATATCTTCCCGCCGCCTTTAGTTCTGCAAGCTGCTGTGCAATTGCTTCATATCCTGCCATGATTGCCCTCCTTCGATTATCTAGGTATGCAGTACAAGGTCTGCTGTCGTATCCGATCTGCGCTGTACAGGCGCCTGGTCGTGCCAGAATACGATCTTCCCGCAATTGCCGGAAGCCATTAAGCTGAATGCCTCTTCATATTGGTCCAATGTAAAATGATGGGTGACTAATGGAGAAAGGTCCAGTCTGCCTCGTTCCAGCAGCCCTTTAATCTGGTACCACGTGTCATACATCCGTCTTCCTGTGATGCCTTCTACTCGGAGGCCTTTAAAGATGATGTCCTCCGCCAGATCAAGCGCTACCTCCTTCGTCGGAATGCCCAGAAGCGAGATGCGCGCAGCTTGAGCAGCAGCCCGCAGCGCATCACGGATCGCAACAGGGTGGCCGGACATCTCAAGGATGATCTCCGCGCCTTCGCCGCCTGTCGCTTCAAGAATCGCCTCCACCATCGGTACTTCCTTGCTGTTGATCACGACATCCGCCCCCATCGTCTTCGCCATCGCCAAGCGATAAGGGTTAATATCAACCGCAATAATCTTACCGCTGCCGCACGCCTTTGCGACCGCGATCGCCATTAATCCGATCGGTCCGGTGCCGATGACAGCAATACTCTTGCCGACCACGTCGCTGACCAGCGTCGCCTGGACAGCGTTCCCAAGCGGGTCCTGCAAGCACGCGATCTCGAACGGCAGACTCGGATCGTTATGAATGATGTTGCTCGCCTTCACGAGCGCGAACTCGGCGAAGCAGCCTGGAATCGTAATCCCGAAGCTCTTCGTATGCTTGCATACATGCGCATTGCCGGTTCGGCACGCCTTGCACATGCCGCACACGACATGTCCTTCGCCTGATACATGCTCGCCAACCTTCACATTCTTCACTTCCGAACCGACGGCCTCCACAATTCCAGCGAACTCGTGCCCGAATACGTTCGGTGTCACAACCGTTTTCTCCGCCCAAGCATCCCAATTATATATGTGCATATCCGTTCCGCATATTGAAGTTGTCTTCACCCGTATGAGCACGTCATGCGGACCGCATGTTGGAATAGGCACCTCTTTCAGAACGGCGCCGGGCTTGCGTTCTTCTTTCACTAAACCAATCATCGTTCCGTTCAACATGTCATTGCCCCTTTTCGAGTTTTCTCCTAAAATAGAGGTAACATCATCAGACTGACATTTGTTGGTATCTGTATACTATATTACACATTCGTATGTTATATTGCACATGGATAATTGTTGTTTTTTACCAGAACTTAGAGAGATAGCGAGAGGGGATTTACCATGCAAGAAATGATTCATCAGAAGATCGGCCGGAACTTGCAAGAAATTCGCAAATCACGCGGACTAAGCCTGGATGCGGTATCTGAACTAAGCGGTGTCAGCAAGGGAATGCTCGGTCAGATTGAGCGAGGAGAGTCTAATCCTACGATATCCGTATTATGGAAGATTGTGAATGGGCTTCGAATATCCTTCGCTACATTGATGGAGGAGTCCTCTCCAACCGTTACGGTAGTCAAGATGGAAGACACGACGCCGCTGATCGAAGAGGACGGCGCCTATCGCGCATATCCCATCTTTCCATTTCAACAAGACAAAGGGTTTGAAGTATATAGTGTTGTGCTTGAGCCTGGCAGTACCTATACCTCTGAACCTCACTATGAGGGTGTGGAAGAATTCATCATGGTAATGGAGGGCACTCTTCACTTCGAACTCAATGGAGAGCTATATGTGCTTGAGCCCAGCCTAGCTCTGAGATTCTCTGCGGACCAGACCCATACGTATCGCAATGATACCGAGAAGCCGATTCGCTATATGTCACTCATTCACTATCCATCTGCGAATAAACCGATCTAGATCATAAGGAGCAGCAACACCCCGCATGCGAGGTCAGGATGCTCCTTCTTCATGTCTAGGTTTGCTGCTTGATGCTCTGACCATGATTTCGAAAGGCAGCAGCATCCGATACGGAAACGGATACGGATCCTTCAAGCTGTCGAGCAGCGTCTTCGCAGCCGCATAGCCCATCTCATACTTCGGAATATGAACGGATGACAGCGGCGGGGAGCTGTACTTTGCGACATCAATATTATCAATGCCGATAAAGGCGACATCCTCCGGTATTCGCAATCCTCGTTCTGTCACCGCGCGCATAGCCGCGATCGCCATCATGTCGCTGGCACAGAACATCGCGGTCGGGAGTTGATCCGTCTCAAGCAGCCGTCTCATCTCGTTATAGCTGATGTCCGCGTCCCACTCTGCATTAATGGTCCATTCCGGATGATAGACAAGGTCCATCTCCTCCAGTGCACTGCGATAGCCCCGATACCGCTTCTCACGCTCTAGATGACCATACAAGCCGGCACCGCCGATGAACCCGATACGCTTGTGACCGCTTGCGGCCAAATGACGCACAGCAGCCCTAGCCGCATTCATTCGGTCATATGAAATGACCGGGATATCCGGGTCGCCGACATCAATACCTACGATTCTCGTTCCGTTTCGCTTCAGCCACTTATATGTAGACGGCTCAAGTCCCTCAATCACGATAATCCCGCTTAATGGCCGCGCCTTCTCAATAGATTCCCGCACCGCGGCATTTTTAAGCTCGGCCTGAGTATGCAGAAAGGACAGCAGCACCCCTTCTTCCTGCAGCTTCGCTTCGATCCCTTGCAGAATGGGAGAAAAGTAAGGATGGTTGTATTTATTGTCCGGCAGCGACAGTATGCAGCCGATCGCATAAGAAGCCAATGGCTTAGTGGTGCTCGACTGCTTCATATTGCGCTTCGCCTTCGCTTCATGCGGCGAGCGATAATTGAACGCTTTGGCTGCCTCTAGTATCTTCTGCCTCGTATCTTGGCTTATTCGTCTGCTCTCATCATGGCTTAGAACTCGCGACACGGTAGATATGGATACACCGACATGCGCGGCGATATCTTTCAACTTAGCCATCAGTAGTCCACCTCGATCTCATAGATGCTCAACATATGTATATGGGAAATTATAGAATAAAAAAAGAACCGCGGCAATCGGCCTTTCCCGATGCTCGCGGTTCTTGTTGCTGAATTCTTATAATGATATAGAATGATAGCTGGTCTTGATATTATTTGATTACACTGCCGCCATAGAGGAATCGATATTCCCAATGGCCAGTTATCTTATCTACTCGCACGCCGCCGGACTCTTTCGAGTACGTGTGAAGAATCTTGCCGTCGCCGAGATAAACGCCTACATGAGTGATTTTCTCGTTACTCTTATTTACATTCTTATAGTCAGACTTGCTGGTGCCGCGATACTTGCCGAAGAACATCAGATCGCCGCGTTTCAGAGAGCTTATGTTCTTCTTGACAGTCGAGTGCGACTTGACATAGCTTCCTTGCGAGCGTGAATCTGACGGCAAAGTAATGCCAGCGCCGGTCTTATAGATATGTCTCACAAAGTCAGAGCAATCAAACGTCTTCGTCGTATTGCGGTCTGAACCGTATTCATATGGTGTTCCTAAATACTTATACCCCGTCTGGATAACCTTCTCTATTCGTGCATTCGCGGAGCTCGAAGTATAGTTGTTGTCACTGCCGCTGGAGCCGTTGACCTTTATATATTTGCTGCTTGAGCTCATATAGCCGATGTTGCCCTTGCTGTCTTTCACTTTATACCAGCCTGAGTCCGGCTGATCCAGAATCGTTACTTTTTCCCCTTTGCTGAGCTTGCGAATAACGCTGCTGGAAGTGGAAGCGCCTTTGCGCAGATTAACGGACGAAACGATCGTCCCCGTCTTCGTAGAAGCCATTAACGCAGGAGCAGGCGCGTCAGACGTGCTGTTGTTCATCTCTTCTATTGCTACGGCGAGCTTAGCCATTTCGAGATCGCTCTCATCAGCTAGCAGCGTTCCATCCCCAGATACAGCTGGGCTCGTTATCATATAGTCAGGCTCCGCCAAAGGAGCTGCTGCTGCAGCTTGTACACCTGTCGCCATCATTTGTGACGTCATGGTCACCATCATTAATCCTAGCAGTAGTTTCTTCATCATTTTCATATCGTAAGTAGCCTCCTTATTGTTCCAGCCTGTCCAATACACAACAGTAAGTGGGTGCAAGCAGGTTCATTCATGAGTCGTTGATCACATTTTCAAACTGTAATCCACTATGCATTTGTTATATCGTTTACTAGAAATGTTAGCTCGTACCAAATGACTATTTAACTATAACAAGGCTAGGTTTCGACATCTATGGGGCTCAGGTTTTAAATATTAATAAATTGTAACCTTTTTATAGGTCTATATACCTATGTAAAGGTTACAATTTGAAACTTTTTACTGTAGAAAATGATGTTTATATGCTCATATACCTATGTAACTGTGAGATTATTGCTAAAATTTGTATGCGTGTTCGACAAGCTTTGACGTCTCGGGCCTGCGCGAAGGCTCGCCAAGGGCGATCGCATGGCTGAGACGTCATTTTTGGACGTCTCAGCCCCGGATCGAGCCGTTTTTGAGCCTGAGACGTCGCTTTTCGACGTCTCAAGCTTCTGTCGCGGCTCGCCAAGGGCGATCGCATGGCTGAGACGTCATTTTTGGACGTCTCGGCCCCGGATCGAGCCGTTTTTGAGTCTGAGACGTCGCTTTTCGACGTCTCGGGCTTCGGCCGCGGCTCGCCAAGGGCGATCGCATGGCTGAGACGTCTTTTTTGGACGTCTCAGCCCCGGATCGAGCCGATCTTGAGCCCGAGACGTCGCTCTTCGACGTCTTGGGCTTACGCGAGGGCTTCCCGCGGGCTATCGCATGGCTGAGACGTCATTTTTGGACGTCTCGGGCCTGCGCGATAGCTTCCCGCGGGCGATCGCATGGCTAAGACGTCATTTTTGGACGTCTCAGCCCCGGATCGAGCCGATCTTGAGCCCGAGACGTCGCTCTTCGACGTCTCGGGCTTCGGCCGTGGCTCGCCAGGGGCGATCGCTCGGCTGAGACGTCTTTTTTGGACGTCTCAGCCCCGAATCGAGCCGATTTTGAGCCTGAGACGTTGCTTTTCGACGTCTCGGGCTTGCGCGAGGGCTCCGCGCGGGCTATTGCATGGCTGAGACGTCTTTTTTGGACGTCTCGGCCCCGGATCGAGCCGGTTTTGAGCCTGAGACGTCGCTTTTCGACGTCTCGGGCTTCGGCCGCGGCTCGCCAGGGGCGATCGCATGGCTGAGACGTCATTTTTGGACGTCTCAGCCCCGGATCGAGCCGATCTTGAGCCCGAGACGTGCAGAAACAGCAAAAGAGCAGCCCCTCTCACGGAGGAAACTGCTCTTTCGGCGCATTTCATATCTACTCTATACTTCCCTTATGCCTCATTCTGATGTTCTGACTCCAGCGGCTCCACATGCACCTGCACATGCGCGATATTATGCTTCTTCATCATCCGCCGCTCAACTTCATCGCTGATGCAGTGGGATTCAATCAACGAAAGGTTCGGATTCACTTGAACGACAACATCCACCAGCACATGATTGCCGTGAAGCCTCGCTTTAATATCCTTTATCGCCTGAACGCCCTTCGTACTCGCAATCGTCTTGCTTAGCGACTGAAGCTGGGACTCATCAAACCCGTCCGTCAGCGCGTAAGTGGCATCGCGGAATATTTGCCAAGCCGTCTTCAAGATAATGCCGCCAACCGCTAACGCTGCCAATGGGTCCAGCCACTTTAAGCCCAGCTGCGCTCCAAAGATACCTACTGCAGCTCCGATACTAACAATCGCGTCAGATCGGTTATCCTGTGCCGCCGCCATAAGCGCTTGATTGCGAATGCGCTTAGCCAATCTACTATTGAACGCATATACCCCGAACATGACCGCGGCGCAACCCAAGGCTACCCATGCCGTTATCATATCCGGCGCTTCGGAACTCCCTTTATAAAGAGAAGTAATCGTATTAAATACCACCTGAATGCCCACGGTCGCCATAATAAATGATGCAATTAACGCCGACACGGTCTCTGCCCGAAAATGTCCATATGGATGATCGCTATCCGGGGGCTTCTGCGAAATCTTCAATCCGATCAATACCGCCACGGAAGCGACGATATCCGTTAAGTTGTTCCATCCATCTGCCTGCAGGGCAGCCGAATGGAAGGTGAAACCGATGACGAGCTTGGTCACTGACAGCACAATGTACGCCGCAATACTCAGCCAGGCACCTTTTTCCCCTTGTTTAATATCTGCGTATACGTCCACAGCCGCTCCTCCCTGCATGTTGCACAATCGAAGATCGCGCTTGTTACTATTATGTTAGCAAACCAGACACGAGTGGGTCTACAGCAACAGTTTTGTTCCTTAGACCAACTGTTGCTTCGACTTAAAGAAGTTGCCGCGCGTTTGTTTTGTTGAATTGGAATACAAATGTTGATCCCGATCAACTTTGGTAAATTTCTGTACATGCTATATGGCAGTCCAACTTCTAGATTGCGCCAATTGCAGCCATTTTATACAAGAAACCGTAATGAAATATACTAGCTTATCTAACTATCCTATCGTTCTAATCCTAAGATAGAAACTGCGAAAGTCTAGTGGAGAGCATAAAAGTGCTGCCAACTATGTACATACTAAAAAAGCCTCCATTCACCGCATGATAGCAGCAATAGAGGCTTAGCCTTCATTCTATGACACAATATTAATACAGCTTATCGGAAGTCGATTTAGCGGATAACTCTCTATATTTGAGCGCCTGTTCTTTCGTATGCAGCGAGACTGCCACGTTCAGAACGTCAATAATCGCAAGCTGTGATATTTTAGCGGCGAGCGAGCTGCCCTGCAGCGGATTCTCACGCGCAACGATCAATAGAACAATGTCCGCCACCTTCGTGATCGGAGAACGCGCGTTGCTCGTAATCGCGATGATGCGAGCGCCAGCCTTCTTCGCAATCGTCAGATTCTCGATCGTATCCTTCGTGCTGCCTGAGTTCGAGATGCCTACCGCGACATCCCCTGGTACCATGAAAGCAGCATGCATCGCTTGAAAATGGGTATCCGTCACCGCATTGCTGATCTTACCGATCCGTAAGAAGGAGTGTGCGGCCTGCAAAGCTGTCAACCCTGATGAGCCTACCCCGAAAAAAAGAATGCTGCGCGCATCAATAATAGCTTGAATAGCCTTCTCCAGCTGATTGTCATCCACAAGCTCACTTGTCTGCTGCAAGGTCTGAAGATGGGTCGCGAACACTTTACTGCTCAACGTATGCGCATCATCCTGCTCCGTAACCTCACGGTGCAAATGCTCGACAGGCTTAACGAGATCCTGTGCAAGCGACAGTTTAAAGTCTTGAAAGCCCTGAAACTTCAGCTTGCGACAGAGACGAAGCACGGTCGTTTCCCCTACATCCGCTTTCTCAGCAAGCTCTGTCACAGATTGATAAATGATATCCTGAGCATTCTCTAATATGTACCGAGCCACCTTCTGCTCCATCTTCGTTAAGCCGTTTAGATGACTGCGAATGTTCAGCAGTGTCTTTCCCGCTTCATTTCCATTAATCACCGTGTTCCCTCCTTATTGTCGCATCGATACACATCCCTATTTCACAACAGATACTTATATAAATAACGATTACCCCAATATGCATCAATCGACATAAGGAAGATTGCTGTACAGGATACGACCATACAAGAGAATAATTCCTCTTCATATTCCGTTGTGAAATAATTTCACTTATCAAAATGATTTTAGCCTCTAGCATCTGAAAATGCAATGAACATTCAAATACACGGCGTATCGCATCGTGCCAACACAATTAAAAAGAGCTCAAACCACCTGATGAAGGGGTTCAAGCTCTCTATATCTAACGATTAATTCGGCTTTCCTACGAGTACATCTTCTCGCGAAGCGCCTTGATCTCTTCGCTCTCAAGGTACTCGTCGTACGATGTGATACGATCGATAATACCGTTAGGTGTAATCTCGATGATACGATTCGCGATCGTCTGCATGAACTGATGGTCATGCGAGGTGAAGATCATCGTTCCGTCGAAGTCGATGAGACCGTTATTGAGCGCTGTGATGGATTCCAGATCCAAATGGTTCGTCGGTTCGTCCAGCAGCAATACGTTTGCACCCATCATCATCATACGGGACAGCATGCAGCGAACCTTCTCTCCCCCGGACAGCACAGAAGCCTTCTTCAACGCTTCTTCACCGGAGAACAGCATGCGGCCCAGGAAGCCGCGCAGGAATGTCTCATCCTGCTCCTTCGAATATGGACGCAGCCAGTCAACAAGTGAAGAATCTACGCCTTCGAAGTATGCGGAGTTGTCTTTAGGGAAGTAAGCCTGAGAAGTCGTAACTCCCCAGCTAAATGTCCCTGCATCCGGTTCAAGCTCGCCCATCAGAATTTGCATCAGCGTCGTTTTAGCAAGACCGTTAGGTCCCACGAGCGCGATCTTGTCGCCTTTATTGACAACTAGGTGCATATTTTCAAACAGCTTCTCACCATCAACAGACTTCGTCATGCCTTCGATCTGAAGCAATTGCTTGCCCGCCTCGCGCTCTGACTTGAAGTTGATGAACGGATACTTACGGTTAGAAGGACGGATATCATCAAGCGTAATCTTCTCGAGCATCTTCTTACGGGAAGTTGCTTGCTTGGACTTCGACGCATTCGCGCTAAAGCGCTGGATAAACGCCTGCAGTTCCTTGATCTTCTCTTCCTTCTTCTTGTTCTGGTCACGCATCATATTTTGTGCCAATTGGCTAGACTCGTACCAGAAGTCATAGTTACCCGAATACAGCTGAATCTTACCAAAATCGATATCCGCAATGTGCGTACACACCTTGTTCAGGAAGTGACGGTCATGGGATACAACGATAACTGTGCCTTCATAATCCATCAGGAAGTTCTCCAGCCACTTGATGGACTCGAGATCCAAATGGTTGGTAGGTTCATCTAAGAGCAAGATGCTCGGACGTCCGAACAACGCTTGCGCTAAGAGCACGCGAATCTTCTGATTGCCGTCAAGCTCAGACATGAGCTTATCATGCAGATCGCGTGGAATACCCAATCCGATCAGCATAGCAGCTGCGTCGGATTCTGCTTCCCAGCCGTCAAGCTCTGCGAATTCGCCTTCCAGTTCGCCTGCGCGCATGCCGTCTTCTTCTGAGAAGTCAGCCTTTGCGTAGAGCGCGTCTTTCTCTTTCATAATGTCAAACAGGCGCTCATGGCCCATGATTACAGTGTCTAATACTTTATACTGATCATATGCGTAATGATCCTGCTTCAACACCGAGAGGCGATCCCCAGGAGTAATGTGTACATCACCGTTGGTTTGTTCTACTTCACCAGATAATATTTTCAGAAATGTTGACTTGCCCGCTCCATTCGCACCGATCAGACCGTAGCAGTTCCCGGGCGTAAACTTGATGTTAACGTCCTCAAACAGCGCACGTTTGCCGTAGCGGAGCGTGACGCCCGTAGTACTAATCATGGCATTCCCGTCCTTTAGAGTTTTATAGTTTCCAAGCAATCATTATAACATATGTATTAAAGTCTTGCATGACTCATTATTGACCGAAAATGTTAAAAAACGATCATGCATGTCTATAGCAATTGATATGAATATAAGCGCCTATTGCTCAACCGTAAAAAATGCTTGGCAAGCATGCCTGCTGCTGCGCCTGTGTCGCATCTGTAACGTGGAAATACCCCGGTATCTTCACCTCGGCGCTTTGCTTTCTCCCCGCAGAGCTGCTGTAAACGGGTTTTTACCCGTTATCTACTCTGGCGAGTGCTGCTCGCTCTCTGTAACAGGGAAATACCCCGGTATCTTACTCGCAGCGCTCTGCTTCCTCGCCGCCGGGCTGCTGTAAGCGGGTTTTTACCCGTTAGCCACTCTGGCGAGGGCCGCTCGCTCTCTGTAACGGGGAAATACCCCGGTATCTTACTCTCGGCGCTCTGCTTCCTCGCCGCCGGGCTGCTGTAAGCGGGTTTTTACCCGTTATCCACTCTGGCGAGGGCCGCTCGCTCTCTGTAACAGGGAAATACCCCGGTATCTTCCTCGCAGCTGATTATGTAAATATGCGCTAAGGCTTGCTCGTAATAACAGGATGCGGTAGTGGTCCTCCGACACACACGACAGCAATAGACTTCTTGCGGTTGCCCAACAAGGCATATGTTCGAAAAATGAGTGGCTGCTTGAAGATACGATGCGGACACACGAGCCGTTATTTGCTCAAAATACCACTATTGAACGATCTTAACGGACCGTGGTTCCGTTATTCATGCCAATTCAACCGAAAATGGCACATGATGCGCCAAATAACGGCTTCTGTGTCCGCCAAATTAAAAATATGCTTCATTTTTCTTAAATAGCGGCTCTGGTGTCCGCTTCTACGAGGTTCAGCAACGTATAGTGTGCAAGCTTATAGCAGTTTTACATATTTTCCTATATAATATCGATGTTGAGTTAAGATTCCATGATCAGCCATTCAACACATATGCCGAGAAAGCGAGGGATGTAATATGTCAGAGTTCACACATATCATTCGGGAGGTACGGTCTACCCGCTGATCCCGGCCGTAGGCGCTAATAGAGCATTAGGATTGCTGCAATACAGCGCAATACAGCCTGAGACGAACACAAGGCTTCAGTCGGGCTTATATCCGTCTTCTTCCGATTTCACAGTCGTCATGTCGCTACAGTTTAATCGGATACGCGGCGCGCAAGGCGCGTCAGCCAAGAGGAGAAGACACGAGTTGAACAATAATAACCATTCATTGAACGATATCGTTCAAGATCACATTCACCATCAAGACCAAGGTCTTATGGATGAGCTTAACCAGGGTGCCGTTCAAGCGGCTTATCATATGGAAAAAGTAGTAGATGCGCAGCACGTGCTTGAACCTATACAGCTGCCGCTAAGGCAGCTAGGCTGGGATGAGCGGTGGGAGCAGGCTTGGAGCGACTGGCTCGCGGATCTGAACGAGAGCGCCGCACGACGTTACGGCGGCGCCCTCGTCCCAGCCCGTGTGGCGTTAGCCCACAAAGGGCTGTACCGGGTATGGGGCGAGGGCGGCGAATGGCTCGCCGAGCCGTCCGGCCAGGCGCGCGCGATGTGGCAAGCGCCGAGCGATTACCCGGCCGTGGGCGACTGGGTTGCCGTCGCCCCGCGGGCCGCCGAGGGCCGCGCGACGATCGCCGGCGTGCTGCCGCGGCGCGGACGGTTTGCCCGCAAGGTGGCGGGCAATCGGCGCGACGCGCAGGTGATCGCGGCGAACGCGGACATCGCGCTGCTCGTCTCGTCGCTCGGCCTCGACTTCGAGCCGCGGCGCTTGGAGCGCTACGCCACGCTCGCCTACGACAGCGGCGCAATGCCGGTCGTCGTTCTGACGAAGGCCGACACGCTTGCGGACGCGGCCGCTATCGCCGATTGCACCGCGCAAGCGATGAGCGTCGTGCCCGGCGCTCCGGTCTACCCGGTCTCATCCATGACCGGAGACGGATTGGACGCCCTGCACGAGCTGCTTGCGCCAGGTGTCACGTGCGTGCTCGTCGGCTCGTCCGGCGTCGGCAAGTCAACGCTCGTCAACGCGCTCACCGGCAGGCACGTCATGGCTACGCAGGCGATCCGCGAGGATGACGGCAAAGGCCGTCATACAACGACGCACCGCGAGCTCGTGCCGCTCTCGAACGGAGCATGGCTCCTCGATACGCCTGGCATGCGTGAAGTTGGCCTTATCGCGAGCGATGATACAAGCGGAGACGGCCTCCAGCAAGCATTCGAAGATATTGAACAGCTCGCGGAAGCTTGCCGCTTCGGGGACTGCACGCACAAGAGCGAGCCAGGCTGCGCTGTTCAAGCGGCTATCACAGTCGGCGAGCTGGAGCCTTCACGCTTGAAGGCTTACTTCAAGCTTCAGCGAGAGCTGGCGCATATGCAGCGTTCTGAAACCAAGCACGCCGCCCGCGCGCACGGCAAGCAGCTTAACAAGCAATACACCGCCGTTCAACGCTCGAATCACAAGAGCAAGCAGCGTTAACGCTTCTACTACCAATAAAGGCGCCTTCTCTGTCACTATGACGGAGAAGGCGCCTTTCCAACGCGAACACACTATTTGCGGAGCAGACTTAAATCCAGCACCTCGCCAAGCGCAGCCATCCGAATGCGCTCAGGATCAATGCCGTACTTATCGCGCGCGGCGATCAATCGATCCACCGCTTCCTTCGGTGTATCATCCGCAAGCTTAAACGTGCCGTAATGCATCGGGATCATAATCCGCGCATTTACATCGAGGAAGGCCTGCACCGCCTGCTCTGGCGATACATGCTGCGCGCTCATGATCCATTCCGGTTCATACGCGCCTATCGGCATCAAGCTGATATCGATGTCAAACCTCTCCCCAATCTTCTTGAAGCCGCGAAAATAACCGCTGTCCCCAGCAAAATAAATCGTCTCAACCGGCTTAACCTGTGAGCCGTCAATATGCTCCAGAACGAATCCGCCCCAGTGCGAGCGGTTCGTGTCGATTAACGTCCGTCGGGTCCAATGCTGTGCCGGAACGAACGTGATTCGAACCTTCCCAACATCCTTGGCTTCCCACCAATGCATTTCCTCCGTGTTCAGAAAGCCTTTCCGCTTCATCTTGCTGCTTAGTCCAGCAGGCACAATCAACCGGGTGTGCTCATTGGCAAGCTGGCGTATCGATTTAAGATGCAGATGATCATAGTGCGAATGGGACAGCAATATGATATCGACCGGCGGCATCTCCTCTATCGCTATGCCCGGATCCGTCAATCGCTTCTCGAAGGCCATAGAACTTGCCCATACGGGGTCTGTTACTATATTCAGCCCGCCTATCTGAATTAAGAATGTAGAATGACCAATCCATGTCATGGTTGTATGTTCACGATTCGTATGAAGACGGTTTAGATCTGGCAGCTTTCGCGAAATCTTAAATGAGTAGTCCTTGTAATGCGCGCGAATATGCCGTTTCTGCGTCCAACGCGAAAACTGCTTCCAGGGCTTCTCCGTCGCAACATTGTCCATATTGCCAAATACCGGTCTATGCTTCTTATTCCGGCTGTAGTCACGACTCTTATTCTGTATGTTCCTCATCTCATCATCCACCTCACAATCAAAGCCGCAACTCACGGCAAATGACGATTACCGATTCCCTTAGCATTTACAATCATTTTCGACAGTATTACTCATGATCTCAACTATGAACCAGTTTAACTAAGATCATACAGACTATATACATGCTTACCCATATTTTTGTGTATCGATGAATTTGTGAGAACCAGTATCATCATGTAAAATAAGAACTGGTAATACTTGCATCACATAAGGAGGGATCAAGATGCAATTGCAGCGAATTGAACCGACGCCTAGCCCTAACTCCATGAAGCTTCAACTGGACGTTAAGCTGCCGGACGGCGTCCGCAGAACCTATACACCGCAGCATAAAGAGAACGCACCTGCTCTAATTCGACAACTGCTCGACATCGAAGGTGTCAGAAGTATATTCCATACCGCTGATTTTATCGCTCTTGACCGTAAGCCGCAAGCGGACTGGGCGACTATTCTTACCCAGGTTCAAGCCGCATTCGGCTGGTCAGCTAATTCAGCTGTTGACCAGGATGATGCTGATCATCCATATAACTATGGCGAAGCACATGTCTATGTGCAGTTATTCCGCTCTATCCCTATGCAGATTCGTGTACAAGCAGGCGGCAAAGAAGAGCGCATCGGTCTATCCGAGCGGTTCTCCAAGGCTGTCCATCAAGTGGCAAGCGCCACGTTCGTTAAAGAGCGAAGACTGAAGGATTACGGCACACGCTATGGCGAGCTTGCGGACATTGCACGCGAGGTCGAACAGGAGCTGGAAGCCACTTATGATGACAACCGTATGGCTTCGCTCGTTCAGCAAGCCATTAAGCTCGGGCAGCAGGATGCTCCAATAGAAGAAGAGCTTATGACTTGGGATGAAGCTACATTGCAGAACATGCTGCAGGATCAGGATTGGCACCTGCGCTACGCCGCACTGGATCGCATCGAGCCCTCACCGGAGCGCTTGGAGCTGTATACCCAATTGCTGCATGATCCGCAGAGCCAGATCAGACGTCTAGTCATCGTGCACCTTGGCGCTATGGACTCTCCTAGCGAAGCCATTCCATTGCTCATTGAAGCGCTTCAAGACAGCTCTGTCAGCGTTAAGCGCACTGCGGGAGATACATTATCTGATATCGGTGACCCTTCAGCAATTGAGCCCATGATGCTTGCCTTAAAAGACAACAACAAGATTGTTCGTTGGAGGGCAGCGCGATATCTGTATGAAGTTGGCGACGAACGAGCACTGGGTGTTTTAACCGAAGCCATGGCGGACTCTGAGTTTGAAGTAGCACTGCAAGCCCGTATGGCTATGGAGCGCATTGAATCTGGCGAGGAGGCCGCTGGCACGGTATGGCAGCAGATGGCGCGCTCGCGACAATCCTAGCCTAATCTTGTCTTGATAACCTTGTCCAACTATCGCAAGCTCCTTAAGCGAATTCGCTTAAGGGGCTTGTGCGTTATGGCGGAGAATTTCGCATCTGCTATTTTTTTCCGATTGAATTGTGATATATCATTCCTTATACTGTCTTCTATATCAACATCATAATAGTGCAATATAAATCCTCATTCTATTCCATGGTGAGGTAGAGGTCGCGGTTCTCAAGAGTACCGCTGCAGAGACAGTAGAAGCGTCGATGAAGCAGCGTGAAAGGGTTGACCGCCGAAATGCGCAGTACCTGCTTCCGGTGCGCGTGTTGGGGCTGTTGCCGAAAGGCGCAGCACTGCCATGTAAGGATGCCCGTCCTTGCATGGTGCGCTATCTTTTGGAAGGGTCGATGGGGGACGCGTATAGCCGTTCAAGCATCTTTCGCTTCGAACGGTTTTTTTGTGTAACCAATTCCTTTCCAGCTCATACTACGATTAGCATCTTAAGGAGTGAACTGGACATTATGAGTCAGGATAATCAACAATTGAAGCGCCATCTGAAGACAAGACATCTATCCATGATCGCACTCGGCGGCTCGATCGGAACAGGCTTGTTCCTCGCAAGCGGCGGCGCGATTGCGCAAGCAGGTCCAGGCGGGGCACTGCTCGCCTACACGGCTGTAGGGATTATGGTCTATTTCTTGATGACAAGCTTAGGCGAGCTTGCAACATACATGCCGGAGTCCGGATCGTTTAGTACGTATGCCACACGCTTTGTCGATCCAGCCTTGGGCTTCGCACTCGGATGGAACTTCTGGTTTAACTGGGCGATCACGATCGCATCGGAACTTGTAGCTGCGACTTTGATCGTTAAGTATTGGTTCCCAGACAGCAACTCTTTCTTATGGAGCTTCTTGTTCCTAGCAATCATCTTCTTTCTTAATGTTCTGTCCGTCAAAGGATATGGGGAATCTGAATACTGGTTTGCAATTATAAAAGTCTCGACTGTCTTGATATTCTTAGCAGTTGGTTTTCTGATGATCTTCGGTATCATTGGCGGTGAGAAGGTCGGCTTCATCGGTTTTGACAACTTTACAGTTGGCGATGGACCGTTTCACGGGGGATTCTTCGCCATTCTCGGTGTGTTTATGGCCGCAGGGTACTCGTTCCAAGGGACTGAACTTATCGCTGTAGCTGCTGGTGAAAGTGAGAATCCTAGCGAAAGTGTGCCTCGTGCCATTCGTCAGGTCTTCTGGCGTATCCTTTTATTCTATATCTTAGCGATCTTCGTTATCGCGATGCTGATCCCTTATACACACCCAAGCTTGCTTTCAAGTGATGTTACGGATATCGGCGTCAGCCCGTTCACGCTTGTATTCGAGAAAGCGGGCATTCTCTTTGCGGCTTCTGTCATGAACGCCGTCATCTTGACTTCGGTATTGTCAGCCGGCAACTCCGGTATGTATGCATCTTCGCGGATATTGTGGGTGCTTGCTAAGGAAGGCAAAGCTCCGCGCTTCTTGGGACGACTGAACAGCCGTGGTGTTCCCGTCAATGCGATTATTATGACTAGCTTGGTCGGTATGCTGGCATTTCTCGCTTCCTTCTTTGGGGACGGAGAAGTTTACTTCTGGCTGCTGAATGCATCCGGTATGTGCGGGTTCATCGCATGGCTAGGAATCGCAATCAGCCATTACCGCTTCCGCCGCGCGTTTGTCAAACAGGGTCGCAGCTTAGATGAATTGCCATACAAAGCGCGCTGGTTTCCGTTCGGACCGCTGTTTGCTTTTGGACTCTGCTTGATCGTCATCATTGGCCAAGCCATCCCTATTATTCAATCCGGCGACTACAGCTGGTTGGATGTGCTCATGCCGTACATCGGTCTGCCGTTGTTCATAGCTGTATGGCTTGGCTATAAGCTGAAGCATAAGACAAAGGTTATTCCGCTTGAAGAATGTGAATTTTAGGAACTCCAATAGAGAGGGCAGCCTGCATAGTAAACTGTACCCCTTGTAAAGGACCTTCTAAAAAAGTCTAGGCAGATTGAAGAAGATGATCTCTGTATTGAACAGGG